>CALXZU010000009.1 GCA_944393325.1 uncultured Clostridia bacterium | reverse complement strand
ATATTTCATTAGTATTACAAACCTTGTAATATTCTGTGGATAACTATTTTTATTTTTCATCTAGTCTGAACAGTAACGCTATAAAAAGGTTTTTATTTATTTAAAATGGTATTATATCTCTTATAAAACTATTTGTTGCTGGTATAAACCATAAAATTACACCTAATATTACAACTATTATTAATGTCAATAGTGCCGCTATTTTATCTTCTCTTTTTATTGGCTTACGTTCACCTTTTTTCCTTTTTTTAAATATTTCTTTTATTAAATCTACCATAGACATAATAGTTCCTACTTTATGTTGTTTAATTTTCCTATTTTCATATCCATTATTTGAAATATTATTGTTTAAATTTTCATTTCTTCTACTATTTCTCTTATTTATATCATTTTGACTAAATTTTGTTTCTTTTTCTAATTCTAAATCATATTGTTCTCTTAAAAAATCACTTGTTAAGATTCTATACGCTTCATTTAAATCTCTTGTTTTATTTTCAGCATATATTCTTTCTTCTCCACTATATAAATCCGGATGATATTTTTTTATTAATACTTTATATGCTTTTTCTATTATTTCTTTTGATGCTTTTGGTGTAACTTCTAATAAATCATAATAATTCTTCATAAACTTTTCCTTCCTAATAAAAGCTGTTTTCTGGGACGAGCTCAAAAAACAGCTTTTTATTATTGTTCATTAAATATTGCTTCAAATTCGTCAGCCTCAATTTTCTCTTTTTCTAACAATATTCCTGCAACTTTATGCAATTTGTCTACATTCTCAGACAAAATTTGTCTTGCTCTATTATATCCATTATCTACTATTTTCTTTGTTTCTGCATCTATTATTGCAGCTGTTTCTTCTGAATATTCTTTAGTGTGACCAAAGTCTCTTCCTAAAAATACTTCTTCTTGCCCTTGCCCTAGTGTCAATGTTCCTATTTTTTCACTCATACCATATTTTGTAACCATACTTCTTGCAATTTTAGTTGCTCTTTCTATGTCATTGCTTGCACCTGTTGATATATCATTTAATATAAGTGCTTCTGCCACTCTTCCTCCAAGTAATGATACTATATTTTCTTCCATTTCTGTTTTTGACATAAATGACTTATCTTCTGTTGGTCTATACATCGTATATCCACCAGCCATTCCTCTTGGTACAATAGATATTTGATGTACTGGATCTTGTGTTTCTAAGAAATGACTTACAACTGCATGACCTGCTTCATGATATGCTACTAATCTATTCTCTTTTTCACTTCTTACTTTTGTTTTCTTTTCAGGTCCCATTGTTACTTTTACCATTGCATCTTCTATTTCTTGCATTCCTATTTCATTCATGTTTCTTCTTGCTGCAAGTAATGCTGCTTCATTAAGTACATTTTCCAAATCTGCTCCTGCAAATCCTGATGTATTTTTAGCTATAATTTTCAAATCTACATCATCTGCAAGTCTTTTCTTTCTGCTATGAACTTCAAGAATTTGTTCTCTTGCTTTTACATCAGGCATTCCTACTACTATTTGTCTATCAAACCTACCTGCTCTTAAAAGTGCTTTATCTAATACGTCTGGTCTATTTGTTGCGGCTAATACTATTACACCCTCGTTTTCAGCAAATCCGTCCATCTCTACTAATAATTGGTTTAATGTTTGTTCTCTTTCATCATGTCCTCCACCAAGTCCTGCACCTCTTTGACGTCCGAACTGCATCTATTTCATCTATAAATATAATACATGGTGCATTTTTCTTAGCTTGATCAAATAAATCTCTTACTCTTGAAGCACCAACACCTACAAACATTTCAACAAAGTCTGAACCACTTATTATAAAAAATGGTACTCCAGCTTCTCCTGCTACTGCTTTAGCAAGTAATGTTTTACCAGTTCCTGGTTGCCCTACAAGTAACACTCCTTTTGGTATTCTTGCTCCCATATCTGTAAATTTTTTAGGATTTTTCAAAAATTCTACTATTTCTTCTAACTCTTCTTTTTCTTCATCTACACCCGCCACATCTTCAAATGTTATTCTGTTCTTATCTGCTGGTGTCATCATTCTAGCTTTACTTTTACCAAAAGACATTGTTTTTCCGCCTGCATTACCTTGACCGATTCCACCCATCATCAAAAACCAGAATATAAAGAATATAATCAATAATCCAAATGGTGTAAGTAAACTAAGAACAGTAATAAATATTGATTGTGACTTTTCTTCTAAAGTAAATGCTCCTTCTTTTAAATATTCTTCAGTATAGTTCATAAAATTACCCATATCTGGAATATTTACTTCTTTTTTAATTCTATCGTCTTTTAATGATACCATTGCTGTCGTTCCATCGGCTTCTATTTCTATTGACTCGACATTTCCATTATTAATATTTGTTATCAACTCTGAATATTTCAATTTTGCATCACTATTTTCTACTATTGCTGATAATACTACAATAAAAATTACCCCTATTATTAACCACATTGCTAATGTTTTAATTCCGTTTTTCAAAATAATTCCTCCTCTTGTTTTTATTTCATATTTTCTTATAACATATATTTTATTCTTTGTAAATAATTTTTTTCATGACGTTTTTATTACAAAAAAACTCATTTAATCTGTCCTCTACGGATACTTAATTTTCCTTAATAAAATATATTTTATGATTTTTTATTAAAATTTTCACATTTTTATTTGGCGTTAAATATTTATTACCAATATTGTTATTGCAAAGTTTAATTATATCATCTATATGTATTTTAGAAATTCCTTTACTTGTTTTTAGTAGTCTTGTTATAGTATATATTATAATCCTTGATTTTATTACTTTTTCCTCAAGGTTAAATTTTTTTAAATCAATTATTATTTCATTATTGCTTTCTTTTTCTACTATTTCAATATATTTTTTTTCTATTTGTTTTTCTATATAGTTATCTTCATCTATAACAAGTTCTGATAATCTACTTATAGTGTCTACAATATTAGGATTAAATTCATTTTTTATATATGGAATAACAATATTTCTTATTTTATTTCTTGTATATATATTTTCGAAGTTTGTTTTATCTATTTTTGGTTCTAATTTTTCTTTTTCACAATATTCTTCTATTTTCCCTCTTTCACATTCTATCAAAGGTCTTATATATTTCCCAGATTTTGCTTCTATTCCTTTTAGCCCTGATATTCCACTTCCTCTTAATATATTCATAATTACTGTTTCTACTTTATCATTTTTATTATGTGCTATTGCTATTTTGTTTGCTTTCTCTTTTTCTGCAATTTCATCAAAAAAATCATATCTTGCTATTCTTCCCGCTTCTTCTGTTCCTATTTTATTATTATGAGCAAGTTTTTTTACATCTATACTTTTTGAATAAAATTCTATTCCATTTTTTTTACAATAATTTTCAACATATTGTTCATCTTCTTTTGCTTCTTCTCTTATCATATGATTTACATGTGCCACGCAAAAATCAAATTCTATAATCTTATTATTCTCTATTTTATTTAATATATTAAGCATAGACATTGAATCAGGCCCTCCTGATACGGCAAGTACTACTTTGTCTCCATTTTCTATCAAATTATATTTTTTTATTGTCTCCAATACTTCTTTTTCCATATTTTTTTCTTCTATTCTTTTCATTTTCTCTTCCTTTTCAAAAATAATAAAATAAGTAATATTTTAAATATTACTTATTTTACTATATTTTAACCAATTTTTCAAGTAGTGGTTTTTTTTAATTATCAAACCCTTTTGCTATATTAACAAATTTTGTATAATTTCCAAACCATAAAAGTTCTACTGTTCCTGTTGAACCACCTCTATGTTTTGCAATTATTACTTCTGCAATTCCTTTTTTTTCTGTGTCTGGATTATAATAATCATCCCTATATAAAAACATTACAATATCTGCATCTTGCTCAATCGCACCTGACTCTCTTAAGTCTGAAAGCATTGGTCTGTGATCTGGTCTTTGTTCGGCTGCCCTTGATAACTGTGATAATGCTATCACTGGAACCTCTATTTCTTTTGCTAGTATTTTTAATGAACGGCTTATTTCTGAAATTTCTTGTTCACGACTTCCGTTTCTTTTTCCGCTTCCTTGTATTAATTGTAAATAATCTATTACTACTAATCCAATATTTTTTTCTATTTTAAGTTTTCTACATTTTGCTCTTATTTCCATTATATTTATTCCTGGTGTATCATCTATATACATTTCTGCTTCTGATAATGGCCCTATTGTTTCTGCAAGTTTCGTCCAGTCATCTTCTTCTAATTTTCCTGTTCTTATTTTATTACTATCTACCATTGATTCTGAACACAAAATTCTATTTACCAATTGTTCTTTTGACATTTCTAAACTAAATACTGCAACAGGCACATTTGCTCTCAACGCAGCATTTGTTGCTATATTTAGTGCAAATGCAGTCTTTCCCATAGCTGGTCTTGCTGCAATTAATATAAGTTCAGAACCATGAAAACCTGCTGTTCTGTAGTCTAAATCTGTAAAGCCTGAAGGTACACCTGTTATATGCTGTTTTCTATTATACAATTCTTCTAATTTAGTAAAACTTTCCACTAAAACATCTTTTAGTGGACTATATCCTTTTTGGTCTTTATCTTGCATAATATTAAATATCTTCTTTTCAGCACCTTCCATTATGTCATCAACATCTTCTGTTGGATTAAATCCAAGCTCTATTATTTCATTTGCTGTTTTTATTAACTTTCTTAACGATGATTTTTCTTCTACTATTTTTATGTATTTCATACTATTGGCTGTTGTTGGTACTTTATCTGGTAATTCTACTAAATATTCTAAACCACCTACATTATCAATTTTTCCCATTGATTCTAACTCTGCTCTTACTGTTATTACATCTATTGGCTCTGAACGATTATATAAATTTAATATGGCTTCATAAATTATTTTATTATCTTCTCTATAAAAATCATCTGGTTTTAATACTTCAATTGCTGAAATTACTGCATCTTTATCTGTAAGCATACTACCTATAATTGCTTGTTCAGCTTCTATATCATGTGGTGGTACTTTTCCTAACTCCATTTTTTCCTCCTTGGGGACGTTTCCTTTTGCTCGAAAACGAGCAGTTGGGACACATCTTATTTACTTATAACGTCTACTTTTAAATTTCCTATTACTCCATCATATAATTTTATTGTTATTGTTCTTAATCCTAATGTTTTTATTGTTTCTTTTAAATCTATTTTCTTTTTGTCTACTTCTATATCATAGTTTGATTTTAATAAGTCTGCTATTTCTTTTGCTGATACTCCCCCAAATATTTTTCCATTTTCTCCTGCTTTTACTTCTACTTTTAACTGTATTTTAGATAATCTATCGGCAATCTTTTTTGCTTCTTCTTTTTCAATTTCTTTTTTATATGCTTTTGAGTCTTCTTTTGCTTTTAATTTACTCATATTTTCATTATTTGCTTCTACTGCTAGTCCTTTTGGTAATAAAAAGTTTCTTGCATATCCGTCTGATGCATTTATTATCTCATCTTTCTTTCCTACTCCTTTTATATCTTGTTTAAGAATTACTTTCATTTCTATCACGCCTCTCTTTGCTTATTAATTTATACTCTCTTCGTAAATTTGTTTCATATCATCAGTATTTTGATTATATTCTTCTTGCATTTTATCTAAAGCCTCTTCTTGACTACTAATTTTATTCATTTTACTAAAATAAATCGTAAATATAACTGCTACTATTACAAGCATTGTTGAAAGTATAAATACTGTAATAGAGCCTCTTTCTTCTTTTATCATTTTTCTTAAATAAGTTTTTTTATTATTTTTCATAGTTGGTCTCCTTTGTTAATTTTCTATTTCTGAAAAATATTCATGTATCCTATTTATTAATTCTTGTTTTGTTTCTTCCATTGTCATTCCTTCTACTTGTGCACCAGCTAAGGTAATATGTCCGCCTCCACCTAGCTTTTCTAATATTATTTGTACATTGACATCTCCTATTGAACGCCCACTTATACATATTTTGTCTCCTATATTCCCTAACACAAATGATGCTGTTATATCACTGATTGTTAATAATTCATCCGCTGCTTTTGCACAAATTAGATTTGCATCTGGCGTTATTTCATCATATGTAGAGATTGCTATTCCTTCTATTACTATTTGAGCTCTTTTTACTATATCTGCAATTAGATTGAAACTTTTAAAATCACTTTGGAACCATTTCTTTACTCTTATTATATCTACACCACATCTACGTAAATATGCTGCCGCTTCAAATGTTCTAACTCCTGTTTTAAATGTAAAGTTCTTAGTATCCATCATAATCCCAGCATATAAACTTTCTGCTTCTATTGTTTTTAAGTCGATTTTTGCTTCTGCGTATTGTAACAATTCTGTTACAAGCTCTGCTGCTGATGATGCATAAACTTCTTGAAACATAAGTGTTGCATCTTCTATAAAGTCTGTACTTCTTCTATGATGATCTACTACAACTATTTTTTTTGCTCTATCTAAAACTTCTTGACTATCCACATAATTTACTTTATGAGTATCTACTACAACAAGTAGTGTATCCTCATCTATATTTTCCAAAGCTACTTCCCTATTTATTATAATATCTTCATATTCTGGCTCTTTTTTTACTTCTTCCATAAATGTTTCTAATGCTGGTGTATTTTCACTACAAATTATATATGCATTTGTATTTAATGTCTTTGCTAAACGATATATTCCCATACAAGAACCTATACTATCCATATCAGCATTTGTATGTCCCATTACCATTACTTTGCTTGCATCTTTAATTAAGTTTTCTAATGCATGTGCTACTACTCTTGCTTTTACTTTTGTTCTTTTTTCTACTTCTTCTACTCTACCTCCAAAGAATTTGTATATTTCATTTTCACGAATAACCGCTTGATCTCCACCACGTCCCAGTACAACATCCATTGCATTTTGTGCTGATTTATATTTTTCTTTGTCTGTATTTCCTTCATTTGATATTGCAATACTTAATGTGAATTGTACTTTTTCTTTAGTTTCTATTTCTTTTATTTTATCTAATATACTAAATTTATCTTCTTTTACATCTTCTAAATATCTTTGTTCAAATAAGTATATATATCTATCTCTATCCGATTTTATTAATACTCCATTTGTTTTATTTGCCCAATCATACATTTCTTTATCAATTTCTGCCATTATTTGTGGTTTTTCACCTGCATCTATTCTTTGCATTGTTTCTTCATAATTATCTACCATTATTATTCCTATACAAGATTTTGAGTCTCTATATTCTTTTTGTAATTTTATATTTTCCGTGTCATCTATGAAATATAAAATTACCATATATTCTTTTTTATTTTTTCTTTCTCTGTCTCTATTTCTAAAGTTGACATATCTTCCCATTACTTTATACATATTATTTCCAATTTTTAGTTCTGTTAAAATATCGCTATTTTCGGTTCCTCCGCTTTCTATTTCTTCTTTTATATCTACTATTAAATCATTTAAATATGTATTTATATCTATATTTGCAAACTCTGTTGTAAATTTAGTACTTCTCCAAATAATATTACCATCTGTTTCTAATATAATTAGTGGAAAAGGTGAATTTATTAAACTTGTTTTTGCTGCTGTATCTACTGTCAGTGTCAAATCTTGCAAAGTTTCTGATATTTCACTTTTTCTTTTTTTATTTGCATAATAAGTATATCCTACAATAATGGCATATATTAAAATAGATATAGGAAATATTTTAAAATTTTCTACACTAATTATTATTAATAAAATTAATATTATTATTAAATATATCTTTGTTCTTGATACAAGAGAATCAAAGACCTTTCTATTACTATTTTGCATATAAAATCTCCTTATAATAATTCTATTTTATTTTACTAGCAAATAGTATTTTTGTCAAGTTGAGTATCAGTCATAAAAATGGGATATATCAATTATATCCCATCTAAATTTTAATTATTTACAATTGTATATCCACTTAAATCTGGCTTATCCATTTCTTCTTCTGATAATTCTTCAAAGCTCCAATTATCATACTCTGTTATGCTCTCACATTTTTTGTCATCAATTTTGACATTTTTTTGTACTTCTTTTAATAACACTCCACTTTCTTTATCAACATAGCTAATACTATTGCTATCATGTATTTCATAACACTCTTTACCATTCAGATTGCTATTTATAATAAAAAATGTCATTGAATAATATATAATATTTGCTTCATCTCTAAAATAAGGTAATTCATTTCCTAGCATAAATTCTGATGATGTTATATTGGCTTGTTTTTCTTTTTCATCTAAAAATATATTTTCTTTTGTTCTCTCATCATACCATACAGTTACATCATTTTCTCCGTTGTTAAATTTCATTTTACTTTTTCCATCTTTATAATAATGTTTAATTATTACTTTATCTTCATTAACAGTATTATACATAGTTGTTGTATATGAATAATTTGTGGAATTTTTAATATTTTCTTGTTTTTCTATTATATCATTTATAATTGTATAGTTTCTCACAAAATTTACTATAAATAATATCGCCATTATTGCAATTGCAATTGCTAATATTTCAAATATTCTAAATGCTACCTTTTTTACACTAGTTTTTTTCTTCTTCATAAAAATTCCTCTTTTCTTTTGAATAATTTTATACTACGTTTAATATAACACACTATTTTTGCTATTACAAGTGGTCATTAATTAACCTTTTAATCTGGTGGAAATGATAAACCATCATTATTGTTGTAACGCTCTGGATATTGGGGATATCCACCATTTGTAATAAGTAACCCTAGTAAAACAATTAATATAATAATATACACTATTTTAGATGAAACTAACTTTGTATTTCTTATTAAGTATAAAATTACAAGACTAATAAATAAAGCAATAATAAAATATATTATAATATTATTATATGGTTCATAATTATCTATCTTCATTACAATTTCTGATGTTATTTCCAGTGTTATTCTACTAGTTAATGCTACCAAGAAAAATATAAGCATAATGATATTTATTTTTTTACTTATAAATTCTAAGTTTTTCATATCTTTTTTCTTTAAAATAAATTTTATAATTATTCCTAAAAGTGTTATTCCGTATAGCTATACAATTACTAACGTATGTAATTTTCATCATTGTTCCCAATTCTGGATATGCACTCCACATTGCTTGAATCGCATAAACATTATTATTTAAAGCAAATAATATAAATAATAAAATAATACTTAAAAAAATCCCCTTTTTACTGAACATCTCTCTTTCTCCTTTTAAAGGTTTATATATCAAATATATCAAATTCTACTTTATTTGTCTATTAATTGTGAAAAAATAGATAGAAAATCTGAATTTTCTATCTATTTTGTAATAATTCTGTTATTAAGCTGTTTTTTTCCTCCGTCCTGAAAAACAGATAAATTAATTTGCATTTACATCTGATGTTTCTTCTAATTCTTTTTCTGTGTTTATATGAATATTTTGATATTTTTTCATTCCTGTTCCTGCTGGGATTAATTTTCCTATTATTACATTTTCTTTTAATCCTACTAAGTCGTCTACTTTTCCTTTTACTGCTGCTTCTGTTAATACTCTTGTTGTTTCTTGGAATGATGCTGCTGATAAGAAACTGTCTGTTGCAAGTGATGCCTTTGTTATTCCTAGTAATACTCTCTTTCCTGTTGCTGGTCGTTTTCCTTGTGCTACTGCTGCTTTATTCTTATCTGCAAATTCATACATATCTATTAATTCTCCTGGGAACATATCTGTATCTGCATTGTCTTCTACTCTAACTTTCTTAAGTGTTTGTCTTGCAATTACTTCAATATGTTTGTCATTTATATCAACACCTTGATTTCTATATACTTTTTGTACTTCTGAAATCAAGTATTCATATACTCCTTCTGGTCCTTTTATTTCAAGTATTTCTGATGGATTTATTGAACCTTCAATAAATGCGTCTCCTGGTTCTACCATATCTCCATCTTTTACTTTCATTTTAGATCCGAATGGTATTGTATAAGATTTAGATGTGTCTTTTGATGTTACTATAACTTCTTTTTTCTTCTTAGTCTCTTTAATTTTAACTTTACCTGCTATTTCAGAAATTATTGCAACTCCTTTTGGTTTTCTTGCTTCAAATAATTCTTCAACTCTTGGAAGACCTTGAGTAATATCTGCAACACCTGCAACACCACCAGAGTGAATTGTTCTCATTGTAAGCTGTGTTCCTGGCTCTCCTATTGATTGTGCTGCAATTATACCAACTGATTCTCCTATTGATACTAGGTCTCTTCTTGCTAATCCCATTCCATAACATTTTTGACATACACCACGTTTTGAATGACATCCAAGTACTGAACGTACTTCTAATTTATCTATTCCAGCTCCTACAATATCTTCTGCTATTTTCTCTGTTATCATAGTATTTGTGTCTACTATTAACTCCTTAGTTTCAGGATTATATACATTGTGTAGTGGATATCTTCCTATTAATCTTTCTTCCATTTTTTCAATTATTTGATTTCCATCTTTAATATCATATACCATTATTCCTTCATCTGTTCCACAGTCATGTTCTCTTACTATTATGTCTTGTGATACATCTACTAATCTTCTTGTTAAATATCCTGAGTCGGCTGTTCTTAATGCTGTGTCTGAAAGTCCCTTACGAGCTCCATGGGCAGATATAAAGTATTCTAATGCATCTAATCCTTCTGCAAATGATGATTTTATAGGAATTTCTACGGCTTTACCTGTTGTACTTGCCATAAGTCCACGCATACCTGCAATTTGACGTAATTGGTTCATGTTACCACGGGCTCCTGATTTTACCATCATATATATTGGATTTAGTTCATCAAAGTTTTCTTCCATTGCGTTACTTACTTTATTTGTTGTTTCTTCCCATATATTAATTACTGCATTATATCTTTCTTCATCTGTTATTAAACCACGTACATATTGTTTTCTTATATGCTCAACTTTTTCGTCTGCTTCTTTTAATAGTCCTTGTTTTTCTTCTGGTACTTTAACGTCGTCCATTGAGAATGTTATACCTGCTAATGTTGAATATTTAAATCCTAGTGCTTTGATATAGTCAATTACTTCTGCTGATTCTGTTAATCCATGTGTTCTTATTACTCTTTCTATAATTGTTCCCATTGATTTTTTCATAACTGGGAAACTTATTTCATATTGGAATGGGTCTTTCTTTCTATCAATAAATCCTAAATCTTGTGGTATTCCTTGATTAAAGATTATTCTTCCAACACTTGTTTCTATTTTTTGAGATTTTATTTCTCCATTTATTTTCTTTGTTATTCTGACATTTATCTTTGCGTGAATACCAACATCATGGTTTTCAAATGCCATTATAGCTTCTTCTGGATCTTTGAAGTATTTACCTTCACCTTTTTCTCCGTCTAATACCATTGTTAAATAGTATGAACCTAATATCATGTCAAGTCTTGGTACTGCAACTGGTTTTCCATCTTGTGGTTTTAATAAGTTGTTTGTTGATAACATTAAATATCTTGATTCTGCTTGTGCCTCTGGTGATAGTGGTAAGTGTACCGCCATTTGATCTCCATCGAAATCGGCATTAAATGCTTCGCATACAAGTGGGTGAAGTTTTATTGCTCTTCCTTCTACTAATACTGGTTCGAAACTTTGAATACCAAGTCTATGTAATGTAGGCGCACGGTTTAGCATTACTGGGTGATCCTTTATTACTTCTTCTAATATTCCCCATACTTCTGGTCTTAATCTTTCTACCATTCTTTTAGCATTTTTAATGTTTTGAGCAATACCACGACCTACTAATTCTTTCATTACAAATGGTTTGAATAATTCAACTGCCATTTCTTTTGGAAGTCCACATTGATATATCTTAAGTTCTGGTCCTACTACTATAACTGAACGTCCTGAATAGTCAACACGTTTTCCAAGTAAGTTTTGACGGAAACGACCTTGTTTTCCTTTTAATAAATCTGATAATGATTTTAAAGGTCTATTTCCAGCTCCTGTTACTGGTCTTCCACGTCTTCCATTATCTATTAGAGCATCTACTGATTCTTGTAACATTCTTTTTTCATTACGTACGATTATTTCTGGTGCTCCTAATTCTAATAATCTTTTTAGACGGTTGTTTCTATTTATTACTCTTCTATATAAGTCATTTAAGTCTGATGTTGCAAATCTACCACCATCTAATTGTACCATTGGTCTTAATTCTGGTGGTATTACTGGTACAACATTCATTACCATCCATTCAGGTTTATTTCCTGAAATTCTAAATGATTCTACTGTGTCTAATCTTTTTACTAATTTACTTTTTCTTTGTTCACTTGCTGTTTCTAATTCTTTTTTTATTTCTTCTGATAATTTTTCAACATCTACTTGTTCTAATAATTCTCTTATTGCTTCTGCTCCCATTTTAGCAACAAATGAGCCTTTTCCATATTCTTCTTCTACTTCATGATATTCTTTTTCATTTAAAACTTGACATTTTTCCAAGTTTGTTGTTCCTTTGTCTATTACTACATATGAAGCAAAATATATTACTCTTTCTAAGTTTCTTGGTGATATATCAAGCATTAAAGCTATTCTGCTTGGTATTCCCTTAAAATACCAGATATGTGCAACAGGTGCTGCAAGCTCAATATGCCCCATTCTTTCACGTCTTACTTTAGATTTTGTAACTTCTACACCACATCTATCACATACTATTCCTTTATATCTAACTCTTTTATATTTACCACAATGACATTCCCAGTCTTTTGTTGGTCCAAATATTCTCTCACAAAATAGTCCGTCTTTTTCTGGTTTTAGTGTTCTATAATTAATTGTTTCTGGTTTTTTTACTTCACCTTTTGACCATTCTCTTATTTTTTCATCTGATGCTATTCCAATTTTTAACTTATTAAAAGTATTTAATTCGTCCACTTTTTTATTTTCCCCCTTCAAAATAATATTTATTTGGGTAATTCTAAAACAGGTAAAGAAGTCTAACCACTGCTCTTGCAAAATTTAACGTCGCTTCTTTCCTTTTTAGAATTTATTTAATTATTTTATTCAACTCTCTTTATCTTTTAAAAGATTTTTATAGCTTTCAAATTTATTCTATAATATCATCATCATTATCTAAATTGTCATTTGCTAGGTCACTTCCATATAGCATTTCTTCGCCTTCATCTCCTAGGTCTTCAAATAACTCATCTTTTCCATCATCTATTACTGCGTCTTCTTCTCCGTCTATAAACGCTTCTTCATCATCTATTTCTTCAGTATATCCATCTTTTAATTCGTTTTCTTCAACAAGCTCATCTTCAGATAGGATTTTATCATCTTTAGTTGGGTCATATTCTACTCCATCATCTACATCTTCTTTTAGTTCTAATTCTTCATCATTTTCAGAATATAGACGCACATCTAATCCTAGTGATTGAAGTTCTTTTACTAATACTTTGAAACTTTCTGGAACTCCTGGTTCTGGAATATTTTCGCCTTTTACAATAGCCTCATAAGTATTTACACGACCTACAACGTCATCTGATTTTACTGTTAGCATTTCTTGTAATGTATATGCTGCTCCATATGCCTCCAATGCCCAAACTTCCATTTCTCCAAAACGTTGTCCACCAAATTGTGCTTTTCCTCCTAATGGTTGTTGTGTTACTAATGAGTATGGTCCTGTTGAACGTGCATGTATTTTATCATCTACTAAGTGATGTAGTTTAAGCATATACATAACTCCAACTGTTACTGGGCTTCCAAATGGTTCTCCTGTTCTTCCATCATAAAGAATTGTTTTTCCATCTTCATTCATTCCCGCTTCTTTTAATAATTCTTTTACATCATCTTCATTTGCTCCATCAAATACTGGTGTTGATATTTTCCATCCTAATGCTTTTGCTGCTCCTCCTAAATGTACTTCAAGTACTTGACCTAAATTCATACGTGAAGGAACTCCAAGTGGATTTAACAAAATATCTATAGGTGTACCATCTGGCATAAATGGCATATCTTCTTCTGGTAATACTCTTGAAATAACACCTTTGTTTCCATGACGACCAGCCATTTTATCTCCAACTGATATTTTTCTTTTTGTTGCTATATAACATCTAATTATTTGATTTACACCAGGTCCCAATTCATCTGAATTGTCTCTTGTAAATATCTTAACATCTACAACTGTTCCTGCTTCTCCATGTGGTACTCTTAAAGATGTGTCTCTTACTTCTCTTGCCTTTTCTCCAAATATTGCACGAAGTAATCTTTCTTCTGCTGTAAGTTCTGTTTCTCCTTTTGGAGTAACTTTACCAACTAAAATATCTCCTGGTCTTACTTCTGCACCAATTCTTATTATTCCATTTTCATCTAAGTCTTTTAATGAATCATCACCTATATTTGGAATATCACGTGTAATTTCTTCTGCTCCAAGTTTTGTATCACGACATTCACAGTCATATTCTTCAATATGTATTGATGTAAATGTGTCTTCTTTTACTAATCTTTCATTAATTAATATAGCATCCTCATAATTATAACCTTCCCATGTAGAAAATGCTACTAATACATTTTTACCAAGAGCCATTTCTCCATTTGAAGTTGCTGGTCCATCTGCTATACTATCTCCTTTTTTAACCTTTTCGCCTTTTTTAACAATTGGTTTTTGGTTAATACATGTTCCACCATTTGTTCTCTTAAACTTACGTAATTTATGTGTAACTGTTTTTCCATTTTTGTATTTAACAGTAATTGAACTTCCTGTTACTTTTTCAACAACTCCATCATCTTCAGCAAGTACTAATATTCCAGAGTCTTTTGCTGCTCTATATTCAATTCCTGTTCCTACTATTGGGCTTTCTGTTGTCATTAAAGGTACTGCTTGACGTTGCATGTTAGCACCCATAAGAGCTCTTTTTGCATCATCATGCTCTAAGAATGGTATCATGGCTGCTGCTACTGATACTAATTGTTTTGGCGATACATCTACATATTGTACATTATCATTGTCTACTTCTATTATTTCATTCCTACGTCTTACTCTTACTCTTTTATTTATAAAACGTCCATCTTTATCTACTGGTTCTGATGCTTGTGCTATAATATAATTGTCTTCTACATCTGCACTCATATATTCTACTTCATCTGTTAATTTGTGTGTTTTTGGATCTACTTTTCTATATGGTGTTTCAATAAATCCATATTCATTTATTTGAGAGAATGATGAAAGTGCTGATATAAGTCCAATGTTTGGTCCTTCTGGAGATTCTATTGGACAAAGTCTTCCATAGTGTGTATAGTGAACATCACGTACTTCAAATCCAGCTCTTTCTCTTGTTAATCCTCCTGGACCTAATGCTGATATTCTTCTTTTATGTGTTAATTCTGATAAAGGATTTGTTTGATCCATGAATTGTGACAATTGTGAACTTCCAAAAAATTCACGAATTGCTGATGTTATAGGTTTTGTATTTATTAATGTTTGAGGTGTTACTACATCTAAGTCTTGTATTGTCATTCTTTCACGTACTACTCTTTCAAGTCTTGCTAAACCAATTCTAAATTGATTTTGTAATAATTCTCCAACACAACGAATTCTACGGTTTGCTAAGTGATCTATATCATCTGGTGTGCCTATTCCATGTGACAAGTTAAATAACACATTCACTGATGCAAGAATGTCTTCTGTTGTTATGTGTTTTGGAACTAAATCTTCCATTCTTTCTTCTATGGCTTTTGGTAAATCTTTTTCGTTTGTATTTTCTATTATATTTTGTAATACATTATAATTAACATTTTCTTTTATATGTAATTTACTTAAATCTATAGTTGGTAGCACTTTGTGAATATCTACTGTATTATTTCCTATTATTCTTATTTGTTTGTCCATATACATAATGTCCACTGTATTTATTCCTGAGTTTTGGATATTTTCTGCTATTTCTTTTGTTATTGTTTCTCCTGCATTTACAAATACTTCTCCTGTCTCACTATCTACTATGTCTGCCCACGCTACTTTTCCTTCTATTCTTGGTGCTAATGCTAATTTTTGATTAAATTTATATCTACCTACTTTTGCTAAGTCATATCTTCTATTGTCAAAGAATAATCCATTAAATAAATTCCTTGCTGCTTCTACTGTTGGAAGTTCTCCTGGTCTTAATTTTTTATATATTTCTATTAATGAATCATCCTGGTCTTTTATTGTGTCTTTATTGATTGTTGCTTTTAGCATTTCTTCGTCTCCAAAGAAATCAAGCATTTGACTATCTGTTGCAAGACCTATTGCTCTTAATAATGTTGTTATTGGTACTTTTCTTGTTCTATCTACACGAACCCAAAAAATATCATTTCCGTCTGTCTCATATTCAAGCCAAGCACCTCTTAAAGGCATAACTGTTGATGTATATGTTTTTCTTCCTGTTTTTGTGTCAAATTCTTCGCTATAATAACATCCTGGTGAACGTACTAACTGACTTACTACAACTCTTTCTGCACCATTTATAATAAATGTTCCGCTATCTGTCATTAATGGAAAATCACCCAAGTAAATTTCTTGTTCTTTAATCTCCCCTGTTTCACGGTTAATTAATCTTACCTTTACATGTAATCTGCTTGAATATGTTGCATCTCTTTCTTTTGCTTCTTCTACTGAATATTTAGTTTTGTCTTCCATATAGTAATCGAAAAATTCAAGAACTAAGTTTCCAGAATAATCTTCTATTGGTGAAATATCTTTTAACACTTCTCCTAATCCTTCATTTATAAAACTGTCATATGAATCTTTTTGCACTTTTATAAGATTAGGCATTTCAATAAAGTCACCAACTTTTGCAAAATCTTTACGTGAAGATTTTTCATGTTTAATTTCTTTTATTTTCAAAAAAATCACCTCATATAAAAATTTAAGCAGAAAAAAATTTATTTTTTTAAAGAAAGTCCTTCTCAGAATTTAATTCGCTTGTCTAAAATTTTAACTTGTCTGCCTTCAATTTAAAACCTTAGGGCTCCTTAAATTTGATTCCTCTTCCTTTAATTTTAAACTTTTGAATAAAATTTAAAAATGAATTTTTATTTTAAAACAGCAACAAAAAAGCAATCGAAAAAATCCTATTTTTTCAACTCCTTTTAGCTATTTTATTATGTTTTAACAAATATTTACTTTTTCTATTTTTATCACCCTTTAAAATTATTTGGGGTTAAAATCCATTTTTTGCAAATTCTGTGTAATAGTTTATCATAAAAAAACACATAAGTCAAGCATTTCCGTAAGGTTTTTTAAGATTTTATATTCCAATAAAAAGAACACAAAATCTTGTGTTCTTAAACTTATTTACCAATTATACTAACTTTGTTCTTCTTTTTCTTTTCCCTTTTTTATTGCTAATCTGTAATCAACAAAATCTTCTATAAGAATTTTCGCAATCGCAATTACTGGTACTGCTAAAAACATTCCTAATATTCCAAAATATGCCCCTCCTATTGATATAGCAAGTAATACTAATAATGGACTTATTTTTAATGTTTTTCCTATAATTTTTGGATTTATAATATTTGCATCTATTTGTTGTAAAATAATTACTACAATAAGCATCCATATTGCTTGTGATAATCCCCCTGTTATTAATGTTATTATTGCTGAAATACCTACTGCAATAATTGCTCCAACAAAAGGTATCATATTAAATATTCCTATAAAGAATCCAAGTAATGGTGCATATTTTACTCCCATAATTGTCATTGCTATTGTTGTTAATATTCCAACTACTATTGCATCTAAAAATTGTCCTGCTATAAATTTAAAAAATATTTCATTTGAATGTTTATAATATTTGTCTAAATTTTTATATGTTCTTTCCTTAAATATCGCTTCTGCAAATCTTTTTACAAATGTTAATATTTTTCCTCTTTCTGCTAATACATATATAGAAACTATTACTGCAACAAAAACATCTACAATACCTGTCACTGCACTTATTGCTCCTGATATATATCCCATCACTTTATCAAAATTAAAATATTCTCTTATATCAATGTGTTTTATACTATCAATAAATTCATTTACTTGTTCACTTTTTAATATAGAATCTTGTGGTAAGCTATTATATCTTTCTATTGCTGTTTCATAATAACTTTGTATATTACTTACAAAATCCACTATACTATCCCATACAACTGGTAATATAAAACTAAATAATATAACTATTACTAATAAAATAATAAAATAAACCGTTATTATACTAAATGTCCTTGCTTTTCTTTTGAAGATTTTTATTTTTCTTTTTCTAAAAAATGTTTCTAATTTTCTACATGGCATATACAATAAATATGCTATAAATATTCCTACAAAGAATGGTGCTATTACACTTAAGAAATTCCCTATTACTCCTGTTACATCTGTAAAATTATCTAAACATTTATAAATTACTATAAGTGCTACTCCTAGCAAAAACCAATATCCCCATTTTTTTATTTGTTCTTTTTTATTTTCCATTATTTTCACCTCAATTCACTTTTATATTTATAAATTTATTTCTAAACCTATTGGACAATGATCACTCCCCATTATATCTTGGTATATATTCGCTTCTTTTATTTTATTTTTTAAGTCATCTGATACTATAAAGTAATCTATTCTCCAACCAACATTTTTCTCTCTTGCTTTTCTCATATAAGACCACCAAGTATAACTGTCAGTCTTTTCTGGATATAAATATCTAAAAGTGTCTATAAAACCTGCATTTAGTAATTCTGTCATTTTATTCCTTTCTTCAATTGTAAAACCTGCATTATGTGTATTTGTTTTTGGATTTTTCAAATCTATTTCTTTATGTGCTACATTTAAATCTCCACACATAATAACTGGTTTTGTTTTATTTAAATTTAATAAATATTTCCTTATTTCATCTTCCCAGATTTGTCTATAGTCTAATCTTTCTAATTCTCTTTTTGAATTTGGTGTATATATATTTACCATGTAAAAATCCTTAAATTCTAATGTTATTACTCTTCCTTCTTTATCATGTTCTTCTATTCCTATTCCATATTTTACAGATATAGGTTTTATTTTTGTAAATATTGCTGTACCTGAATACCCTTTTTTCTCTGCACTATTCCAATAACTTTCATATCCTTCAAAACTCAAGTCTACTTGTCCTTCTTGACATTTAGTCTCCTGAATACAAAATATATCTGCATCAACTTCTTTAAAAAATTCTTGAAATCCTTTTGTTAAAACTGCTCTTATTCCATTTACATTCCATGATACTAATTTCATTGTTTCCTCCTATTTATCATAATCTTTTAACAAATCAAAAAATAATTTATAATATAACTTTAAAGTTCCTACTATCTCACCTGATTTTACCATATCCTCTATCTCTTCTTCTGTTGCCCATTTCACTTTTTGTACTTCTTCTTTTTGCATAACTACATCTTTTAATTCTATATTTTTTCTTACTAAAAACACATCCATAAAAGTATATCTTCTTTTATATGATAACATAAATTCGATATTTTCTTTAGTCAAATTTATTCCCAACTCTTCTTTTACTTCTCTTATTGCCGCCTGTATAACTGTTTCTCCGCAATCTACAGCTCCTCCTGTTTGTGACCATTTATTAGGGTTTATTTTTTTATTTTCTGATCTTTTTTGAATCAGAAATTGATTTTTATCATTCATTATCCATACATGTATATATTGTGTATATTTTCCGTTTATTCTTTCATATCGTTCCTTTTTCTCTTTTGTAAGTTCTTTTCTTTTATTATAAACATCAACTATTTCCATTTATTGCTCCTTATTTATTCTTTAAAACGTTTAGAACAGTACTTTTAATGTCTTTCCACATTTCTTTTAAATTATTATATGTAAGCAAGCCATATACTTCTTCTATATCTTTCCATACTAATTCTTCTCTATCTTTTAATTCTATATCTTTTGAAGTTTCCCCATCATCTATTGACAAATAATAATATACTTCCACATCTGTTTCTTCAATTGAATTATATTTAATAATTCCAATTTCTTTACTATCTATCAAATGATTTTTTCTTAATGTTTCTTCTTCAGTCTCTCTTACCGCACAATCTAAAAGAGTTTCTCCTTTTTCTAAATGCCCTTTTGGAAATGTATAATCTTTTTGTTTTTTTCTATATACTAACCCTATTTTCTTATTTTCTAAATTAATTAATATAGTTCCTGCTTTTCTTACCATATATTTCCTCCACTTCCTTTATATTTTACTATATTCCTTAAAAAATATCAATTTATTTTTAATATTAATACTCTAATTCTTCATTTTCTACATTTTTTAATATTGAAAAATCACCATTAATATTGTAAAATAAAACTGGTGATAATAATGAAAGAACAAATATATGAAATAGAAAATTTAGACTCATTTGAACTAAAAGACATATTTGACTGCGGTCAATGTTTTAGATGGAATATAGAAGAGGATAGAAGTTATACAGGAATATTTAAAGAAAACGTTTTAAATGTAAAAAAACAAGGAAATAAAATAATATTTAAAGGAATATGCAATGGTAATATAAAAGAAATTGTAGAAGATTATTTTGATTTAAAAAGAGATTATAATAAAATAAAAGAAACTTTAAGAAAAATAGATCCATTTATGGAAGAAAGTATAAAATATGGAAACGGAATAAGAATACTAAATCAAGATTTATGGGAGACAATAATATCTTTTATAATATCTGCAAATAATAATATTCCAAGAATAAAAGGTATAATAGAAAGATTATCTAAAAATTATGGAAAAGAAATAGATTATAACGGTAAAACCTATTACACATTTCCAACAGCTGAGGAACTAAAAAATGTAAGTGTAGAAAAATACAGAGAACTAGGTTTAGGTTTTAGAGATATTAGACTTTATGAAACAACTAAAATGATATTAGAAAATAAAGTAAATTTAGACGAATTAAAAAATAACCCAAATACAAGGGAAGTAAGAGAAAAACTTTTAACATTATCTGGAGTTGGTCCCAAAGTTGCTGATTGTATACTACTATTTTCAGATTTAAAAAGATTTGAAGTTTTTCCAATAGATGTATGGGTAAGAAGAGTAATGAATGATTTATACATAAAAAATGAAGATGAAACAAAAGTAAGTAAAAAGCAAATAGAAAAAATAGCAAAAGAAAAGTTCGGTAATTTAGCCGGTTTAGCACAACAGTATTTGTTTTATTGGAGAAGAGAAGCATAGAAAAAAAGATAAGTAAAACTTTAAAGCAAGTTTTTAGATTAGGTGGTTTTTCGTAGGGAATAAAAAGGGTAGAAAAACCACCGGTAAGGCGTAAGCCTTAAATCTAAAAACTTGCTCTTTTTCCCTTTAAAAACTGTCCCAAGTGTTCGTTTTCGAGCAAAAGGAAACGTCCCTATCGCTTGAATCCTTGACCAACAACCTCTCTTGAATTTGTAATAATAATAAAACTATGTGGATCTATTCTTCTGGAAATAACTTTAATTCGTGAAACTTCTCTTCTTGGAGCAACACACATAAGCACAAGTTTTTCTTTATCAGTATACATTCCTTTTCCATAAAGCCCAGTTGTTCCCCTTTCAATCTTCTCTTTAATACCAGTATAAATTTCTTCACTTCTATCTGAAATAATGATAATTAACTTTGTAAAATCAATACCCTCAAAAAGAATATCAATAACCTTCCCCATCAAATAAATAGCAATTGCAGAATACAAACCAATTTCGATTTCTTTAAAGAAAATCATATTTAAAGTAACAATTACAATATCAATAATAACAATAATATTCCCCGACTGAAGGCTTGGTTTATACTTTTTAGCTATATAACTAACAAGGTCACTTCCTCCAGTAGAGGAATTCGACTTTAAAAGTATAGCTGTTCCAATTCCTAAAACAATCCCTCCATAAACACAAGCTAAAAATCTATCATTTGTTAGAGGTTCTAATTTATCTAAAATATCAATAAAAAAAGATAAACTAGCTGTACCAATTAAAGTTTTTATAAAAAAATATTTACCTATCTTGAATATAGCTAATATAAATAAAGGAATATTTATAATCAATATCATCATTCCCATTGGAATATTTAACAAATAATACGTAATTGTTGCAATACCTGCAACTCCTCCTGATGATAATTGATTCGGTAATAAAAACAAGGCTACTCCTACGGCCATAATTAATGCGCCTATTATGCTTCCTAATATTTCCAAAATAACTTCCTTTATTATTAATTTTTTTCTATTATTCATATTAAAATCACCTTTATTTTATTATTGGTAAAATATAGGTGATTTATTCCTTTTTATCTTCTTTTTTATTTTTTATATTTTATTCTTTATTCTTAATCTGTATAAGTTTTAGTAACTTCTATTTTTGATTTTCCTTGTTTTATTTTTTCATCTTGTTTTAAAACTAAATCCACATCATAAGTTTCTTTCAGTTTTATAACATTTTCTTTTTTATGTCCAATTACATTATTGCTGTCTGCTGGATTTACAGTTACAGCAACTTCTTTTACTTTAACATTTAGTTTTTTTATTTTTCCAACTATTGCATCATACCACATAGCAGATTCGACTAATTGTCTCAAAGCTGGATGAAATGGACCTGCAACTACTTCACTATTCTTACTTCCAGGTTCTGATATTTCATCTGTTGTTTGCAATCCCACTCTTATTATGTCTATTTTCTTATCTGCAAACATTCTAACTAAATCTTTACATGTCTCTACTGTTTGTACCACAGATAATGGCTTATATATCCCCTCTTCATATTCTTTTTCTAATTTTGTATTTTTTATTACTAATGTTGGATAAATTCTTACCATTTTAGGTTTTAATTTTATTAACTGTTTTGCTGTATTTATTTCGTCCAATCTTGTACTTTCTGGTAAGCCTACCATCATCTGATGTCCAAGTCTAAATCCATACCTTCTAATCAATTTAGATGCTTTTTTTACATCTTCAAAGCTATGTCCCCTATTTATCCTTTTTAAAATGTAATTATTAGCTGATTGAACTCCAAGTTCTATTGTTTTTACTCCATATTTTTTAAGTCTTTTTAATATCTCCTTGTTTATAGCATCTGGTCTTGTTGAAATCCTAATGCTTTCTACTTCTCCTGATTTTACATATTCATATGCAACCTTTAGTAGTTCTTCTTGTTTCTCCTCTTTAATCGCTGTAAAGCTTCCTCCAAAAAACGCTATTTCAATTTTAACATTTTCATTTCCTTTTTTTATACTTTTTAGGTAATTATCTATTATCTCTTTTGCTTTTTCTTTTGTCATCTCAGTTTTTTGCCCACTTATAGATTTTTGATTGCAAAAAATACAATCATTTGGACATCCTAAATGTGGTACAAATATTGGTATTATGTATTGCTTTTCCATAGATTACCTCTTTTCTAATTCAAATTTTCTAAAGCTCTTTTAGCAGCCTTCATTTGCGCTTCTTTTTTACTTTTCCCCTTTCCTTTTGCTAAAAATTTTCCGTTTACTTCTACATCTACTTCAAATGTTTTATCATGGTCTGGTCCACTTTCTCCTATTGTTCTATATTCTATTTTAACATCACCATGTTCTTGTAATTTTTCTTGTAATACTGTTTTATAATCTTTATCTCCTACATGTTTTGTCGCTTCTTTTATTTCTTCTTTTAAATTTTCCACAATGAATCTTTCTGCTTGTTCTAACCCTCCGTCTAAATATATTGCTGCAATTATTGCTTCTACACTATCTTCTAAAATAGCTGGTCTTTTTGCTCCACTCATTTTTTGTTCTGATTTTCCCATATACAAGAAATCACTAAAATTATGCAATTTTGCTATTTTAGATAAACTTTTTCCACATACTACTGTTGCTCTAACTTTAGTCATTTCTCCTTCTTTTAAATATTTATAATTTTCATAGATATATTTACTAGTTAAAAATTCTAGTATACTATCGCCCAGAAACTCTAATTTTTCATTACTTTCCAAATTTCTTTCATTTGCATATGATGTATGTCTTAGGGCTTTTTTTAGTAGTTCTTTATTTTTAAATGTATAACCTATATTCTTTTCTAATTTTTCTAATTCCACTTTTCATCTTCCTTATTTGTTCATTCTATACATGTATATTATATACTATTTTCAAAATTTTGCAAGGAAAATAGTAATTTTTTCTAAAAGCACATTTTTTCTTAAAAACTATGGACAACTTTTGTTTGTTATTATATAATAAATGTGTATTATTTTATAGGAAAGAGAGTAAAGTTATGTTAGATGATAAAAATTCTTTTAACAACGATAATAGAAATTTATCAGATGTCTTTAGAGAACTTCAAGAAATAAGAAATAATCCACAAGCACAACAGGCATATGTCCAACAATCAAAAAAGGCAAAAAAGCATAATAGTAAAAGTAAAGTTGATCGTATTAAAATAAAGAAAAGATCTAATCCCTTTGCTTTTAATTTTCACGAGAAAAATGGGACAACCTTTCAAAAATCTGACGATTTAAAATTATCTCATATTTTAACAGGTTGTGGAATTTTAGTTGTTTCTATGGCTCTATTTTTTCCAAAAGATCTTGCTTTTACTGAAAGTTATGCAAGTACAGAAACCTCTCAAGAAGTAGAGGCTTATGAGCTTAATAGACACAGATTAAATATGCAAAGCATTATTTCTGAAAATGCTGGTATGGATAGAGTAAAAGAACAAGCAACAGAAGAACGTGAAGTTGAATTTGAAACTACATATACTGATAATGCTACTTTACCTAAAGGTGAAGAGATAGTAACTCAAGAAGGTGAAAATGGAAAAGATAAAGTTACTGTTGTTAAAACTTATGAAAATGGTGATTTTGTTGAAGAAACTATCTTAGCCAGGGAAACTTTAGTTGAACCAACTCCAAAGCTAATTTCTCGTGGTACTTCTGAGTTCTTAGCAAAACATCAAGTACATATTGGAGATACAATGTATTTTGTTAAAGATGGGGTGTTAAAGTCTGATCCAAGTAATGAAGAAACATCTACTGATGTTGCAGATGTTAAAGCTAGTATAGATGTTAAACTTTTGGAATTACCTAGTGAAGAATGGGCAAAAGTTTCGTTTGATGGAATTGAAGGTTATGTTGAAACTTCTAATTTGACCTCTCCTACTACAACACCTAATATTGTAGAGAAAAACAGAGTACAAAGAATTTTACTTAAAGTTAATATTGGAATGGAATTAAATAAATCAAGTGGTTTAACATTAAAAGATTATGAAAAAATATTTACTAATATTCCAAATGATCAAAATAAAATATTCCAAGATAACTACCAAGTATTTTACAATATGGAAAAGAAGTACAATATAAATGGTATTTTCCTAGCATCTATTGCTATTCACGAAAGTGGATGGGGTACTTCAAATATTGCTAAAGATAAAAACAATTTATTCGGATATGGTGCATATGATGAAACTCCTTATGAATCTTCTTTAGATTTTGATAGTTATGCTGATGGTATTGAAACAGTTGCAAAATCTTTGGTTAAATACTATTTGAATCCTGCTGGCACTAAGATTTATGATGGAGAAACAGCTTCTGGTTGGTACTATAATGGTCCAACTGTTGAAGGGGTAAATACTAGATATGCTTCAGATGAGAATTGGCATACTAAAGTATATAGTTATATGGAAATGTTATATAAAAGATTAGAGACTTAAACTAAAGAAAGGGGTATTTTATATGCAATTTAATAAAAAATTTAATTTTAAAATTAGAAATGTTAGACTTGCCTTTGCTATTTTAATTATCTTGGCAATTATACTATTAGTAATTTATTATAATTTTATATTTGCTGATGCTTTTGCAAGAAATAATTTTGCAAACCAAGTTGAAGAAATTTCTGAAGAAAATCAAGACCCTATTTTTAGTATACAAAAGATACATTTATATAATAGTGCAAATGCTGTTGATAATTCAGAAGACCAGTCTCTAAGTAATATGGCAATTTCACAATATTCTGATATTTCTATTTATATAGATAATGGACAAACAATTTCTGATTTAACTGATGAAAATTCTGTTAAAGAATTATATATAGATAATATTGAAATAACTTCTAAATCAGAAAATGGTAATAAAATTTTAAATTATAAAAATCCATTGAATTTTGGAAAATATCAAGATATTATACAACCAGAAAGAAATAGAATTGATTTTACTATAATTAACACTAATGAACAAAATGAAAATCATAATTATAGTGAACCTACTTTTTATACTGATTGCTCTAATCCTATTTCTTTAGGATTCCTAAATAAGGATTTACTTACAAATTATTCTGTTTCTGATGAAAATAGTGCTGTTTCATTTAATGGTAAAATTCTTCAACAAGCTAATGTAAGTTTAGACGATATTAATTATACTTTGAATTTTACAATACATATTATAAACAATTTGAATCAACATTTTTCATATAATATGAAACTTGATGTTAATTTAGATGGTATATATGATGGATATACTTATATAGGAAAAGATACTTCTGGAACAGAATACCAATTTTTTAAAGAATTAAATTAATTTTAAGGCGCCTAGTATTAACTAGACGCCCTTTTTGTAATATCAGACTGGAATATAAAGTACTGCCCTTGCTGTTATATATGGGCTTTTTATGTACCTATACGTTGCCTGTCTCCATGCTATTGAGTTCTTAATTCCATCAATTCTTATTGTGCCTCCTCTTACTACTGCTTTTGTTGATGAATTTTTAGGCCTTTCTACTGTCCATTCACCTAATGTTCCAAGTCCCAAAATTTCATTTGAGTCTATATCAATTTGATTGTCTCCAATCACATCTTGGATTGTTACTTTTCCTGCTTCTATTAACCATTCAAGCATAGAATCATATTCTGCTCCGAAAATAAGATGACTACTAAGACCATTGTTATTTTCAAACTTACTTCCTAGGTGAACAGCCATTTTATAATCAATCATTGTCCACGGACTTCTCCTTGGAATTGAAACAGGCTTCAAGTTCATTCTTGACAAAGGAAGTGTTACATACATTCCCCCATAATACCTGATACTTTGCAATTCCCTCCACAAAAGCTCATTAATTCCATATACAGGTTCTTCTCCAAGTTCATCTGGATCATTCTTAAAAAAGTCTCTCCTTCCAAATTTTTCATTAAATGTTACACCATCAAGTGTTCCATTACCATTCAAGGCACCTACTGGTACAAATTGAAGAATACTTCCGTCTTTGATTCTTTCGATCTGGAAACCCGTTTCCAAATTAGTATAAGATACATGCCTATACCCATCTGGGATTACTGGTGTTTCATAAATCTTGGAATACCTCTTGTCTTCTGATATTACATTGCTTTTCCGGATACTCATTATAATCTCCTTCCAACAGTTTCCGGATACAACTTTTATAGCTTACTGCTATACTATTTATTTTACCATAATTTTGCCTTATTTTCAAATTATATGTAAACTTCTCACTTTGGTTTTACTTTAAAAATTATTTGACTTTTTCTATAAATCTGTGTATAATAAGTATAGGAAATGGAGAAACCACAAACGTGGCTTACCTCAAATTAAATGGTTTAAAACACATCTAACTCGGGAAAGTTTACAGATGTGTTTTTATTGGTTATTTGCTCTTACAAAGTAGTATTACAAATGCTATTATTGAAGTAAGAGCTATGATAGTTACTCCTATTAAAGAATAATATAATATGTATATTGTTGCAATTAATGTTTGTATTTCTACCATACGCCTCACCTCCTTGTTGGAGGCAAACCACATCTGCTTATTCTCATTTCCTATATTTTACACCATACAACATTTTTAAATAAAAAACAAGCAAACATATAAAATTTTATTTATAAATATTATTTAATAGCATTAAAATTGTATTAATCCTCAAAAAAAATCTTGTAATTTAGTATTTTAGATAATTACAAGATTTTTCTATGGAGACATAGTCTGTTTGGACTAATTCTCATAACTAGTATATATACGGTGTTTTAAGTATTGTCATTTTCCATTTTAACACATTTCATTTTATTTAAAAAATTGTTTGACTTTTTCTAAAAATCTGTGTATAATAATTATAGGAAACAAGAAACCACAAAGTGGTTTGCCGAATTATATATGTAAAAACACATCAAACTCGCCAAAGTTTTCACAGATGTGTTTTTTTTATTGGTTTTATTGTTTGCTAATAATTACAACTAATGCTATAACTAAGGCAAACGTAATGATAGTTACTGATACAAGACCAGCAAAAAGTAATTTTATTATTAATAATAATGCTTTTATTTCTACCATACGCCTCACCTCCTTGTTGGAGGCAAACCACATCTGCTTATTCTCATTTCCTATATTTTACACTATACAATATTTTTTTATTAAAAACAAGCGAACATATAACTTTTTCTTCTATTTTTTGTTTCTATTTTTTCTTTTATTTAAAAATCACTGCACCTACAAAAAATAAAAAAAGCATAGAAACATTGATATCTCAACATCTCTATTTTCTTATTGAAGGCATAGTCCGGATAGACTAATTATCCTAACCAGCTTATATACTGACTTTTAAGCATTAATATATTTCATTTTAACACATTTTGAAAATTATTTGACTTTTTCTATAAATCTGTGTATAATAAGTATAGGAAATGGAGAAACCACAAACGTGGTCAACCTCAGTAATCGTGTTTTGACACATCAAACTTTGGCGAGTTACAGATGTGTCTTTTTTTGGTTTATTTGCTCTTACAAAGTAGTATTACAAATGCTATTATTGAAGTAAGAGCTATGATAGTTACTCCTATTAAAGAATAATATAATATGTATATTGTTGCAATTAATGTTTGTATTTCTACCATACGCCTCACCTCCTTGTTGGAGGCAAACCACATCTGCTTATTCTTATTTCCTATATTTTACACTATACAACATTTTTAAATAAAAAACAAGCAAACATGTAAAATTTTATTTATAAATATTATTTAATATCATTAAAATTGTATTAATCTTCAAAAGCAAAAATCTTGTAACTTAGTATTTTAAATAGTTACAAGATTTTTTAGATGGAGGCGACACCCGGATTCGAACCGGGGATCAGAGTTTTGCAGACTCGTGCCTTAGCCCCTTGGCTATGTCGCCATATTGGAGCAGGTAGTGGGAATCGAACCCGCAACTAAACCTTGGCAAGGTTTTATTTTACCATTAAACTATACCTGCATTTTTTTCTTTTTATATATTATGCAAAGACTTATAAAATGATACCAAAAATACACCATAATGTCAAGTATTATGGTGTATTTTTTTCTTCCTTTTTTACCTCTTGTAATTTACTCTCATCCCATTTTTCTCCTGGTTTAGGCTTATTCCAAGAAATATACTTACAAGATTCTGGATTATTTTCACAAACATAAAACTTTCTTCCTTTTTTAGATTTCTTAACAATTACTTTACCACCACAACTAGGACAAGGGACATCAATCGTCTCAACAATAGGTTTTGTGTTTTTACATTCTGGATAACCTGGACAAGCTAAAAACTTCCCGTATCTACCATATTTATAAACCATCATTCTACCACATTTCTCACAAGGAATATCAGACACTTCTTCTTTTAGTTCAACATGTTCTAAATCTTTTTCTACTTTTTCTAATTCCTTTTCAAATGGGCCATAAAATTCTCTAATCATTTTTTTCCACTGTTCTTTTCCATCTGCAATCTCATCAAATTCATTTTCTATTTTAGCAGTAAATTCTACATTGATTACATCTGTAAAATTCTCAATTAAAAGTTTATTAACAACTTTTCCAAGTTCAGTCGGAATTAATTGTTTTTGTTCCTTTTCAATATAGTGTCTTTCCAAAATTGTTGTAATTGTAGGAGAATATGTACTAGGTCTGCCTATCCCCTTTTCTTCTAATGCTTTTACTAAACTTGCTTCTGTATATCTTGGAGGTGGTTCTGTAAAACTTTGTTTAGGGTTAATCTTAATTTTCTTCACTTCTTGGTTTTCTTCTAGTTCAGGAAGCATTGTTTTATCTTCTTCTTTATTTTCTTCACCTTCTACATATAAAGTCATGAAACCTTTAAATTTCAAACTTTGGCCATTTGCTTTAAATGTATAATCATTGGCATCTATTGTAACAGACATAGTATTATAAATTGCAGAAGCCATTTGACTCGCCATAAATCTATTATAAATTAATTTATATAATTTATATTGGTCATTTGTTAATGAAGATTTAATACTATCTGGTTCTAAATCTGCATATGTGGGTCTTATTGCCTCATGAGCATCTTGTGAATCTTTATTTGTTTTATAATATCTGTTTTCATAATATTCTTCACTATAAGTAGACACAATATACTCTTTAGCAGCCTTTCTTGCCTCTTCTGAAATTCTTGTTGAATCTGTTCTCATATATGTAATTAAACCTAATGTTCCTCTTCCTTCTATTTTAATTCCTTCATAAAGCATTTGTGCAATTGACATTGTTTTCTTTAATGTAAATCCTAATTTTCTTGAAGCCTCTTGTTGCATTGTACTTGTTGTAAAAGGTGGAGCTGCATTTCTTTTTTTCTCACCTTTTTTTACTTCTTTTACAATATATTTTGCATTCTCAATATTTCTTAATATTTCATCAGCTTCTTCTTTACCATGTATTTCTTGTTTTTTTCCATTTTTTCCATAGAATTTTGCTTCAAATTGTTTTTTAGTTTTTTCATCTTCTAAATCGGCAAAAATATTCCAGTATTCCTCTGGTATGAATTTTTCAATTTCATCTTCTCTATCTACTATTAATTTTACTGCAACAGATTGTACACGCCCCGCAGATAAACCTCTTCTTACCTTTTTCCATAAAAGTGGACTTATTTTATAACCAACAATTCTATCCAAAACTCTTCTTGCTTGCTGAGCATCAACTAAATTTATATCAATATTTCTCGGCTCCTGAATTGCCTTTTTGACAGCTCCTTTTGTTATTTCATTAAAAGTTACTCTTACTATTTTATCTTTATTATCATCTAAAATATATGCTAAATGCCAAGCTATAGCTTCTCCTTCACGGTCAGGGTCAGTTGCAAGATATATTTTTTTTGCTTTGCTAGCTTCCTTTTTTAAGGACTTAATTAAATCTCCTTTTCCTCTTATATTTATATATTCAGGTTCAAAATCATGTTCAATATCAACACCTAATTTAGATTTAGGTAAATCTCTTACATGCCCCATAGATGCAAGTACTTTAGTGCTTCCACCCAAAAACTTCTTTATAGTATTGGCTTTAGCTGGTGATTCCACTATTATTAATTTATCAGCCATATGTGCCTCCTTATTAAAATCCCTTTTTCTTCACATGTTATTTTAGACTAATTTACAACATTTTGCAAGTATTTTATTAAAATTTACATCTTATTAAATACAAAAAGAGCTTTTTGAAATATCTGAAATAACATCTTTTGTGATGATTGGTGTAACTTCATTTTCTTTCAATATATTTAATATCTCGTCAACTTTTTGTTCATTGCTACATAAATATTTTATTGTCTCATCTTCTATTTTTGTATCGTCTTTCATATACTCTGTTTTTACAACCTTAATTCCATATTTTGCTTTATCTTTTTTCTTAAATTCATCCTCATTAATAATCTTGTAATACTCCAATTTTATTGGATATTCAATTCCCTCCTTTTCTAATTCTTCTTTTCTTATAAACGTACCTCCGAAAAAAATATTCACAATTTTTACCTCCTCTTTTGTTTTCACACTTCTTTATAATACTCTCTTTTTTAATATTTTTCAAGAACTTTTCATCGCAAGTTTCTACAAGTTTCGAGGGATTTTTCATTTTTAATGTGTTATAATATAATTAGTTATAAAATTTTATTCTTATATTTGTTTATTATTCTTATAATTTGATTTTAATCTAAAATAGTAGTAATTTCTATATTACTACTACTTCCTTTTTTAGATCATTCTGTTATGTTTTCTTTATTAACATTCTGTCTTAAAGTTATATATAATTCTGTTACAGTTGCTGCTTTATATGGATTTACATATAAAATATTTAATATTCCAAAAGTGATTAATGATAGTATATTCCATAAAATAAATGATAAATCTAATACGAAAGTTTTCCATTTGTTACCTTTCATCATTTTTTTTGATAACTTAAATGCTTCTTTTCTATCAATCTTAGGATTATCTGCCAAAATATATGGTATCATCCTATATTCATAAGATTTTATAAATCCTCCTATAATTGTTAAATACCATAATAAATTATAAATATTTTTTAACAGCATTGTTATTGCTACATTCTTCCAATTTCCTTTTTTAAATATTTCTCCCATTACTGCTATTTTAGTATTTTCAATATTTCGTGCTTCTAAGAAATATTTTCTACCTGCTACTCTTAATGCTTCAGCAATCAGAATAATATATATCACTGCTATTATTGCAATAATTATAAGTGCAATTCCCAAGCCCGTTTCTTTAATTTCAAATGATTCAATTGCATCCCAAAACCTAAACACATATTTTTCCGATTTTATCAAATTATTTACATTCATTTTTATTATTTCTATTATACCAAGTTGAAAATTATTGAATTCTGACCTTTTTTCATTTATTTTTTGTTCTTGTTCTTCAACTTCATTTAATTTTTCCTCTGCTTGTTGATTATCAGCAATAATCTCTTCCTGTTTTAATACGTAATTTGGATCTATACTATCTTCTCCTTGCCAAATTAAAATTATTGATGTTCCAAATTCACCAGTAAATAATGCAAGTAGAAAACACACGATTATAGCTGTCCAATAATTTATTTTTACAACTTGTTTTGCTTTTTCTTTTAGCTCTTTTCTTTTCCACATTGTAATAATCTCCTAATTAAAACTTTCTTTTATTATAATTTAATTCTAAGTTTTAAGCAAGTAATTTCTTATATTCTTTGTATTTTGGCATATTTTTTTCTACTAAATTCCAAAAACTTTTAGAGTGGTTCATATGTATTAAATGACACATTTCATGTAAAACCACATATTCAACAGCTTTTTCTTCCTTAATTGCTAATTTCAAATTAATTGATATATTCTTATTACTAGAACAACTTCCCCAAGCATATTTTAGTTCTTTTATTCTTACTTTTTTTGGCATAACATTTAAAATTTTACTATATTTATATATATTTTCTTCTACTATTTTTGTAAGTCTTTCTATATCTTCTTTTTCTATTTTTTCTTCCTTCTCTTTTTTTACTTTCTCACAACTTTTATTTAGACTATTATATATCCATTTTGATTTTTTATTTACAAATTCCTGTATTTTCTCATTTGCTAGTTTAAGTGGTGCTTTTATTATTACTTCTCCATTTTTTATATAAATATATAAATTTTTAATTTTAGACCTTTGTAATTTATATGGAATTTCTTTTCCTTGATATTCTATTTTTATCATATTAAACCTCTATTTTTTTATATCTTTTAACTTTAAATAATCTCCTGCATTCATCTTTCCTGCTCTTGTTATTTTATTATATCCATATTTATTTTTCAAGTTATCTATAACTTTATCTAATTTTTCTTGCTTCTTAATATCTTTATTTTCAAATAAAGATATTTGCATATCTTCCTTTTCTATTAAATTATCAACTCTTACTCCAACTAACCTTATTGCCATAGGTTTATGAAACATCTCATGTAATAATTCTTTTGCTGTCTTTGATATTTCTTTTGTTGATGATGTTGGCTCTGGTAATTTTTTTTGATGTGATGTGTCCTCAAAATCTTTTGTTCTTAATTGTACATTTACTGTTTTTGCAAGTAGATCATATTTTCTAAGTCTAAAGGTGACTTGTTCTGATAAAGCAAGTACTATTTCTTCTAATTTTTCTATTTCTGTTATATTTTCTGGAAGTGTTATTGAATTTCCAACACCTTTAGGTTTTTCTTCCTTATAATGTACTTCTGAATTATCTATTCCATTTGCATATTCCCACATCATTATTCCGTGTTTTCCAAATTTTTTACGAAGTATTTCTTTATTCGCTCTTGCTAAATCTCCAATTGTTCTTATTTGCATATTAAATAATTTAGGAACTGTTTTTTTACCAAGCATAAATAATTCAGAAATAGGAAGTGTCCACATTTTCTTTTCTATTTCATCTTCAAATAAAGTATGAACTCTATCCGGTTTTGTAAAATCAGATGCCATTTTTGCAAGTAACTTATTATGTGCCACTCCTACATTTACAGTAAACCCAAGTTCTTCTTTGACCCTTCTGTTTATTTCATATGCTTTATTTACTATAGTATCTTTCATTAAATATTCTGTCATATCTAAGAAACACTCATCTATACTAAATCTTTCTATTTTGTCAGTATATTCTGATAAAAGTTTAAATAAATTGTCTGAATATTTTCTATAAATATTAAAATTTGATGGAAATATTTTTATCCCTGGACATTTTAGTTTTGCTTGATATATTGTGTCTGCTGTTTTTATTCCGCACTCTTTTGCTTTCATACTTTTTGCTAAAACTATTCCTGACCTTTTTGTTTCATCTCCACCTATTATTGCTGGTATTTCCCTTATGTCGATATTTTCACCATTTTTCAACATTTCTACTGCTGTCCAACTTAAAAAAGCATTATTAACATCTACGTGTAATATTTGTTTTTCCATATTATCACCAATTCCATTATAGAATTTTTGTTTGGTTTTGTCAATGAATTTTATTATATATTTGATAATTTTATAAAAACATAGTAAAATATATATAGGTGATTAATAATGATTAAAGATAATTTAATTAGTATTTTGCACGAAGTCCAAGATGTAACAAAATTTTTTAATTTAGAGCCTTTTGATATTTATATTTTAGGCGGCAGTGCTTGTATGCTTGGTGAATATACTTCAAGGGCAACTTTAGATATTGATTTTGTAGATTTAGGTTATCCAGCAAAATATGGAAAAGTATTTTTACTTCTTAGAGACTATGATATGTTAGATTATCAAAGTACAATACTTTCTCCAACTTATAAAGAAAGAGCTTTGAAATTGAATGAATTCAATTTTCTAAATGTATATATCCTTTCTAAAGAAGATGTTGCTATAAGTAAAATAATTAGACTTGGACAAAAAGATATTGAAGATTTAAATGAAATAATTCCTAAATGTGATAAACAGTTATTAAATAAAATAATTGATGAAGTGATAAATAGAAAAGATTTATTTGATAGTAAGAAAAAAGAATTTATTCGTAAATTGAAAATTTTTAGGGAGATGTATAATGTATAGAATTTTTTGTGAAAGTTATAATAATTTTTTAAATACTATAGATGGAGATTGTTATAGAAAAAAAATGTCAGAACCTATTGGGCTTTTAACTAATATAGATAGATATAATAAAGAAAAGAAAGAAAATACTACTTTATATAAAAAGTCTTCTTGCTTACTTTATTTTATGTATCAAAATATTAAAAAATATCCACGTTTTAAAGCATTTTTGTGGACTTTACAAGCTCGTAATATTGATGGAAAAAATTATAATATTTCAAGTAAAGAAGATTTAGAAGAACAATTAAAATTAATTAATTCTTTTCTAAAACTTTCTTACTGGTATTAATAAAAGTCGGAACTTCCCGACTTTTATATATTTTTATTTTTTATAAAACTTTCTTTAAATTCAGATTTTAAAATATCCATACTTATTTTATCATAATACTTGCCATTTAAATATACACATTTTCTTCTTCTACCATATTCTTTAAAACCTACTTTTTCATAACATTTTATTGCTCTTTTATTAAATTCCATTACATCTAAATTTATTTCATTTAAATTTAGATAATTAAAGCCGAAATCCAATAATAATTTTATAGTCTCTTTTCCATAACCTTTACTTCTTTCTTCCTTGTCTCCAATAAATATTCCAAGTGTTGCTGTTCTGTTTATATAATCTACATTTTTTAGTCCGCAATTTCCTATTAATTTATCATCTTTTAAAATTACAATTCCTAAATTTACATCTTTACTTTCTTCTGCAAACTTTTCTAAAAATTTCTTTTCTTTTTCTTCACTATATATTTTCGTACTTTGTCCAATATAGTCTGTCGTTCCAAAATCATTTAGCCAATTTGTATAGTTTTCCACATCTTCTGCACTAATTGGTGATAAATATATATTTTCTCCTACTAATTTTCTAAAATACATAATAATCCCTCCTATATTTCAATTTCCATTGTTAATTTTTGAACTTTCATACCTATTTTTCTATAAAACTTAATTGCATTTTTATTAAAACTCCAACAGTTAAGTTCTATTCTATTACAATTTTCTTGTTTAGCTTTTTTCTTTATTGCATTAATTAGAATTCTTCCATACCCATTTCTTCTAAAATTTTTATCTACTCCTATTTTTTATACAATAAGAATTTTACTATTTTTAAGATTTATATGTTTTTCTATGGTTTTAATAGAAACAATAGGATAAACCTCTTACTTTCTCATTTTTGTCTATTGCAACAATCATTTCTTTTTCTTTAGAATTTAAAATGTTTAGAAACTCTTTTTTTGCTATTTTAAAATTTTCTTTTTTAAAAATATCCTTTCTTCCCTTTATATGTAATTTTTGCATATCAAGTAGTATTTTAATTACTTCTTTTTCATCTTCCTTTTTAACATTTCTAATCATCAATTTTCTCATCTCCTATAAAATATATTTATAACTTACTTCATCATAATATTTGTCACCTATTTTAAATTTTCTTTCTTTATCTAAAACACCCTCTTGTTTTTCATAGAAATTTCTTCCTGCACTATTTTCTTTTAAACACCAGATAATCATTTCTTTATAGCCTCTTTCTTTTAATATTTCTTTTGCTTTTTCTACTAATTTTTCACCTATTCCACATCTTCTAAATTCATTTTTAACATATAAAGCAATTATTTCTCCTATTTTTTCTCCTTCTCTATTTTTCCCAAATCTACAATAACCTTTTACAATATTATCTTCCACAAATACAATTGATTTTTCTTTCTTATATTTTTCTCTTATCCTTTTTTCTCTATCTTTATAATTTAGATTTTTCAAATAATTTTCATCTACTATCCCTTTGTATGCTATCTTCCAATCTTCATCAATTATTTTTGCTATTTGCTCTATATCTTCTTTTTCATAATATCTAATCATAATCATCACAACCTTATAAATTAAATTTTTCTTTAATCATTTTTGCTACATCTTTTGCTGATATATTTGTATTATCTATTTTTAGATAGTTTTTTTCTGTAACTTCTCCTTCTTTCGACTCTGTTCTAAAGGTATTGTCAGACCTTAGTAGTAACCATTCACTAAATTCTTCATCTCTTTTAGATGGTTTATGTTTTTTCCTGTTTTCTGTTTTATTTCTTTTCCTTCTTATTTCTAATGGTGCTTGAAGTTCTATATAATAAACTTCTCCATTATTTTTTTTAAATAAGTTTTTCATCTGCTCCATTTGTTCTACATCTTCTTTGCAATCATATGCCATTACCACTGTAAAAATTATCCCTTCTAAATCACTTTTAGCCACTGCCTCTAATATTTCCATCCTAATTTTTGTAACTAAATTTCTACCTATTTCTGTACCATAACTAAAAAAGTTTGATACTAAGTCAATTGACATATGGTTATGGAATAATTTTAAATTTGTTATTTTTGTAAGTTCTTGCCCAACTGTCATCTTACCAACTGCTTGTGGGCCTGTTATTAATACTAATTTTGGCATATAAACTCCCCCTTATCTATTTTTTTGACATATACACATAACATGACTGCTATAACCTATTAAATCTTTTCTTTCACAATTCTTGAAATGATAATCTAGCCATATTTTATATTCTTCTTCTGTTAGTTCATTTATATATTCCATTAAATATTCCGACAAACCTTCTACTGCTACTTCATTTAAAACCTTAACTGGAAAACTTTTAATTATTTTATTAAATTCTTCTACATAATTTACTGAGAATATTTCTTCTGGTATTTCTTTTACTTTGTAATTTTCATCACATACTTCTTTTAATTTAAGCATATTTCCTTTTTTTAAACCATATGTAATTATTACAGCTTCATTTGTTATATATGCAATAAATATCTTTCCTTGTTTTTTTGTAACTCTTATTGCTTCTTCAATTGCTTTTTTCTTCTCTTCAATACTAAACAAATGATATATTGGTCCGAAGTAATAATGTTATATCAAATGTATTATCTTTATATCTACTTAAGTCTAAAGCATTTCCTTTTTCTACTTTAATATCCATTTCTGGTTTAATATTTTTCTTAAATTCTTCTATATTTGCATTTGTTAATTCTATTGCATCTACTTTATAACCTTTTTTAGCATAGTAAAGCGAATATATACCTGTTCCTGCTCCTATATCTAAAATTCTATCTTTCTTTTTTATATATTTATCTATATACCTTACAGTTGTTAAAAACTCTACCATATGTGCTTTATCTTTAATTAGTCTATCTTTTTCCTTTCCTTGATTGTAATAATTTTCTAAAATTTCTTCTACTTTACTCAATTAAATTCCCCCTTAAATTCAAAAAACCTCACTTCAAAAAATCTTGTTTTAAGACTCCTCGAAGTAAGGTTTTGCTTACTTTTCTAGTGTAAGTAACTTTTTGTTACTCTGTACCGCTTGGAATTTCCTAGGTACACTCCTAATACATTTTTAGTTTACCATAATTTTCTTTTAGCTGTCAAGATAAATTTATAATTTTTTTACAAATATTCAATTGGAATATAATTGTTATTTATATCTATTGGAAAAATATTTTCTTTCATACATATAATTCCTCCATTTCCAACATTCATACCGAATTTTTTTACTATATCAAAATTTTTTATAGAATCCATTTTTGGATTTGCACTTTTTTTAATTTCTACTGGATATACTGTATTATTATATATAATTAATAAATCTATTTCTTTTCCATTATTATCCCTATAGTAATATAAATATTTTCTTGCATCTTTACCGTTATTTGCAAATGATTTTAATATTTGATTAACAACATATGTTTCAAAAATTGCACCACTATATGCACTTTTTTCTAATGTTATGCTGTCTAAATATCCTGATAAATAACAGCTAAGCCCTGTATCTGTAAAATATATTTTTGGTCTTTTTACAACTCTTGACACCACATTATTTGAGTAGGGCTGAAGTAGAAATACTAGCCCAACATTAACTAAAATGGATAACCATTTTTCTCCAGTAGTATTTGTTATGCCTATATCTTTACAAATATCTGTTATATTTAGTTCTTGCCCTGTTCTTGCAGCTACATTCCCTATAAATTTATAGAATTTAATTTCATCTTGTACATTTATTAATTGTCTAACATCTCTTTCTATATAAGTTCTTATATAGCTTTCAAAAAATTTTTCTCTATCAATATCTTTTGTTACATAAATTTCTGGATACCCACCATTTAATATTTTTTCAAATAAACTATTTGTTGTTAATAACTCTGTTTTTTCTCTTTTTTTCAAAATATCTAAATCTGGTAAGAAAATATCTTCTTCTAAATTATTTAATTCTCTATTACTTAGAGAATATAAGTCGAGTATTCCGAACTCTTCCAGCTAAAGATTCTGTTGTTTGCTCCATTATTTTAAACGATTGTGAACCTGTTAAGTAAAAAAGTCCATTTATATTATTATTCTCTCCATTTACTTTTTCTTCCCTTTTATTATCAATTATTATTTTTATATATGATAAGATATTGGGTGCATATTGAAATTCATCTATAATCAGTGGTGGCTCATATGTTCTCAAAAATAACTCCGGATCCTCTGTCGCTAATGCTCTTATATTCAAATCATCTAATGTTACATAATTTATTTTCTTATTTTTGGTTATCTGTTTTAATATGGTCGTTTTTCCAACTTGCCTTGGACCTATAAGCATAATAACAGGAAAAGTTTTTTCTATATCCTTAATAATTCTTTCTATACCTCTTTTTATATATGACATACATATCATCTCCTTTAATATAATTATAGCATTTGTATGAGTTTTTTTCAATATTTTTTATACAAATTTAAAATATAAAATTAAATTTGTATAAAATTTGTTTATAAAAATAAAATAGAGCAGTATTAAAACTACTCCATTTCTTATTTCATATTAAATTATTGCACTACTGAAACAGTTAGGTATCTAACTCCCCATTGTAAAGCTTCAGAGTGTGTATTAACAAAAATATCTATTTTGTTACCATTTATTGCTCCGCCTCTATCTTCTACTGTATAAATATGTCCACCAATATTTAATTTAGTACCAAAAGCAAATTTTGAAGATGCTGCAACTGTTCTTCCTGCTGTTGCTTTTGTACCTGATGCAGTCATTCCATTTGTTTTTCCACAACATTTGCTACATGGACAATATGCTGTTATTTTATAAGTTGTTCCTCCACTAGTAGATGCTGTAGTTCTTGGTAATGTTGAACCTCTTGAAGTTGCCTTCTTTTGAACTTGAACAATTTTATCAACTGGTTCTGTGATTACCTTCTCTGAAATAACTGTTTTTTCTATCTCTACATCATTTTGGTATTTTACTTTATATGTTACTTCTTTTAAACCATCTTTTCCTTGTTGTAAAACTTTGCTTGTTGTATCTCCTGTTGTTTCACTGTTTTTTGTAACAGTTTCATATGGTATTGTAACTTGTTCAACTACTATTTTTTCAGTAATAGGTGCATAATTTTCTAATATTTGATCTAATGATGTCTCTACACCTTCTTCTGAAATCTTAGCTATTTGAACTTCATTATATGATTTATCAGTAATTTGAATACTTTGACCTGAAGATACTTCTTCACTTAAGTCAGGTATTGTTTTTTGATTATCATCTAATACAATATTATTTTCTGCAAGTATTTCTGAAACTGTAGCTTTTCCTGTTAAAGCTGTCATTTCATATCCATTTTGAAGAATAATTGTTACATCCTTTAAGTCTGTATTAACTGCCATTACTCCTATTCCTGATAATAAAATAAGAATAATTGTTACACAGATAATTTTCATGATAGAAATCGAAGCGTTTTCTTCTTTTTTCATCAATTTAATTCCTCCTTTTGGCAACAATTTAATTATACTCTATTTTTCCATTTTTGTCAAATTTTGTCCTTCCTTACTCCCTCAAGAGTTTTAAAAAAAGTTGTTTTTTTACAATTTGTCCTTTTCCTTTAAAATGGAGTATTCAATATATGTACTATTATTTTATGTATAAATTTTTAAAAATATTCCTAATTTTTCCATAATTATTTCACAATTTTACCATAATTTTATTGTATAAATATGCATAATATGTTATTATATTTGTATATTATAAGAATAGGAGGAATAATAGAAGATGGTTGGTTTAATAATTTTAGCAATTTTAGTTATTCTAATTGTAGCTGTTATTGCATTATATAACGGATTAGTAAAAGCAAGAATTAAAGTTGATAATGCATGGAGTCAAATTGATGTCCAACTTCAAAGAAGGTTTGATTTAATACCTAATTTTGTTGAAACTGTAAAAGGATATATGACTCATGAAAATCAAACATTTGAGAAAATAGCTGAACTTAGAAGTTCATGGGCAAATGCTGAAAGTGTTCCTGAAAAAGCTAAACTTGATAATGAATTATCAGACACTTTAAAAACAATAATGGCAATTTCTGAAGGTTATCCAGATTTAAAAGCAAATCAAAACTTTTCTGAATTATCTGAAGAATTAAGAAATACAGAAAACAAAATATCTTTTGCAAGACAATTTTATAATGATTCTGTAACAATCTATAATACAAAGTTAGAAGTATTCCCTTCTAATATTATAGCTGGTATGTTCCATTTTAAAGCTCGTGATTTATTTAATACTGAAAGCGAAGAAGCAAGAAAAAATGTTAAAGTAGATTTCGGAAGTAACCAATAATAAAAAATATTATAAAATAATAGAAAGCAATATTGGATTGGACATTCACTCCAATCCTTTTTAATAAAGAAGGAGTATTAATATGTTTCAAAATATAAGGAAAAATAAAATAGAATCAGGTATAATAATAGGTATTTTCATTGTAGTTGTTACATTAATTGTTTATTATATTTGTAACGCATTAAATTTAGGTACTTTTTCAGTTGTTATTGCTTTAATATTTTCGATAGCATCTGCATGGGGTTCTTATTATTATAGTGATAAAATAGTTCTATCAGTAAATAGAGCAAGACCTGCAACTAAAGAAGAGGATCAAAAACTGGTAAATATTTTAGATTCTTTAATGATAGTAGCAGATCTTCCTTGTAAGCCTCGATTATATGTAGTAGATGACCCTCAACCTAATGCATTTGCAACAGGAAGAAATCCTCAAAATGCTGTTATATGTGTTACAACTGGACTTTTAGAAAAATTAGATTATTATGAATTAGAAGGTGTTATTGCCCATGAGGTAAGCCATATTAAAAATTATGATATACGCCTTAGCTGTATTGTTTCTGTTATGGTTGGTTTTATCGTAATGCTTGCCGATATGTTTTCAAGAGCTCTATTCTGGGGTGGTTTAGATAGAGATAATGATAGCGATAGCAAAGCAAATGGTATTTTAATGATTATAGGATTAATATTTCTAATTATATCTCCTATATTCGGTTCATTAATGCAACTAGCTCTATCAAGAAAAAGAGAATTTTTAGCAGATAGCACCGCTGCAGAACTTACAAGAAACCCAGATGGATTGATTTCTGCATTAGAGAAATTAGATAATGATCCTAATCAACTAAAAACCGCAAATAGTGCAACAGCTAATATGTATATAGTAAACCCATTTAAAAAAGACACTAAAGAAGGAAAAAAGAGAACAACAAGTATATGGTCAACACACCCAAGTACACAAGATAGAATAGAAAATCTAAGAAATTTAAGATAGGGACGTTTCCTTTTGCTCGAAAACGAGCAGTTGGGACACATCTTTAAAAGTCACGAATTCGTGACTTTTTATTTTCTTTTTGTACTTAACATATTATGATATGCAATAGTTGTATTACAAATTTCTTTTACTTTTTATGCTTTTTCATCTCATCACCAACATTCATTAATATTTAAATATAATAATCATCACCTATCTTTTTTATTCCCGTTTCTAATAATTTACGAATTATTGATTTTAATAAATATGATTTATAACAACTTCCTATTGTTCCAAATATAGTTTTTGTCACATTATTTTTATAAAAACTTCATGTTTTTAGATATTCTTCTTTTTTGTAAATTTTTTCAATATTACCAATTTAATTTTAGAAATAAATCAATTATTCCCGACCACTTTTTATACATATTTATATCTATAAGTGATCGGGAATAATAAAAATTAAAATTTATTTTTATCTCGTAATTGATTTTAAGTGTATTTTTTCATACATTATTTTAGTATATATGATGTGTCCCAACTGCTCGTTTTCGAGCAAAAGGAAACGTCCCTTATTTTTCTTCTTTTTTATCTTCTACTTTTTTTGATGTATTTTTAGCAATTTCAGTAGTATTTCTACAAATTACTAATAATATTAAAGAAAATTCATATACAACTCTTGCTAAAACATTTCCAAGTACTATTGTTAATAAGAAACCTAAGAAACTTTCTCCTATTAAAGCAAAAGATGATAATGTTATATATATTGCAACTATTATATAAGTAACTTTTAACAATGCTTCTAAAAACATTTTCTTAAATGATAGAAAATCATATAGCCATCCTAAAAATCCTTTAAATTTTCCTTCATTTTTTTTGCTTAAGAATAAGAAATATACTAAAATTCCTCCTATTATTGCAAGAATTAATGATAAAATTACCCATACTGTACTTCCAACTGCACTTGACATATTTATAATTGATCTTGTTCCATACATAATATGCATCTCCCTTCCTTATTTTTCTGAAATTATAATATCATATATCTTTAATTTCGTCAAATTTTACTATTTTTTCATTTTTTTATTTTTTTGAGTAAAAATTTATTTTTTATTTCACTTTAAAACAATTTACTTTAATTTTCTAGTATATAAATTTAAGTAATTTTATACGCTTTTTTTGCATTTTCATATGTGATTTTTCCAATTTCTTCTACTGTTTTTCCTTTTACTTCTGCTATTTTTTTTGCAATATATTTTACATTTATTGGATTGTTTCTTTTTCCTCTTAATGGCTCTGGTGACAGATATGGACTATCTGTTTCTATAAGTATTTTATCATTAGGAATCATTTTTATTATTTCATCTGCATTTTTAGAATTTTTAAATGTTACAGGTCCTGCACACGATATATAAAATCCAAGTTTTAATCCTTCTTTTACTAATTCTCTATTTAATGGACAACAATGAAAAATTCCTTTATTTTTAACATCATTTTTTTTTAAGATTTCCAAAGTGTCCATAACCGCATCTCTTGTATGTATTACTATTGGAAGTTCTAATTTATTTGCTATATTAATTTGTTCTATAAATGCTTTTTTCTGTATTTTTTTCATTTCTTTATCTTTTTCCCAATAATAATCTAAACCAATTTCTCCTATTGCTAAAACTTTCTTATTTTCTTTAGCTAATTCTTCAATTTTTTTTAAGTTTTTCCACAATTCATCTTCAGTTTGTGGAATGTCATTTGGGGAAATTCCACATGTTGCATATATAAAGCTATATTTTTTAGATAATTCAATTGCTTTTTTTGAACTTTCTAAATTGTATCCTGCTGATATAAAACCTGTATCTTCATTTTGTATATTTTCTATTACCTCTTTTCTGTCTATATCAAATTTTTCATCATCTAAGTGTGCATGATTGTCAAAAAATCTCATAATAAATTCCTTCCTATTCTTCTGATAGAATTGTCACATTTGCTACCGCATAGTTTTTGCAATGTGAAATGCTAACATCTATATTTTCTATATCTTCTAAATTAATACCTATGATGTTCAATTTAGGTCTTCCTTGTTCATCGTTTGTTAATTCAAAGTCTTTCCATGAAACAGAGTATTTATCTTCCAATTTCCATGATAATGCTTTAAATGCTGCTTCTTTTGCCGCAAATCTTGCTGCGTAATGTTGATATTTTTGTTTTTTCTTGCTTTCACAATATTCTATTTCTTTTTTTGTAAATACTTTATTCAAGAAATTTTCTCCTGTTTTTTCTATACTTTCTTTTATTCTATCTATTTCTATTATATCTATTCCACAATTTACTTTCATTTTTCACTCCTCTTTATAAATGAGACAAAAAGAACCATATCTCATTGTCTCATTAAAACTATAAAATTCAATATATTAAATATTAATGATGCCGCAAGTACTACTCCTATTATTATTGTTGACGTTTTGTTTTTTTCTATATTCAAGTCTTTGTATAATATATCATATTTATTTTTTACTTGAGCATATAGTTTTTCAAGTTCTAATATTTCTCCTACTCTATGATTCACCATTGTTCCGATTTCATCGTCTGTTAGTTCTCTTATCCATAAATTTTTAGTAAAGTCTATAAATTTTTTTCTCGCTTTTCTTACTTGTCTTTGATCTTTTAATTGTAATTCTATTCTTTTTAAATATATCTTTTTATACAAATTAATTATATATGTATATAAAAATTGATTTTCAAATTCGTCTGGTAATATTGTATAATTATTCATATCGGCACTTGATGAAAATAACATTACACCTAATTTACTCAGTGCTAATTTTGCAAATTTCCAATTTGCTATTGTTGTTATTTTTTCTTCTTTTAATTCTCTGCTATTATCTGCAGGTAGAATATTTGCATATCTTATATATTGATGTGATATTTTTTCAAAATCTTCTTCAGAATTCCATGCTTCTTGGTCAATACATACATATGAATATGTCAAAAATCTTTCTGTTTCTAAGTCTAATTTTAAGGCTTCTAAATTAGTTCCTGTTATTTTCCTTATAAAATTTCTAAATGTTTCCGCACTTGTAAAACTATTTGTTTGTAAACGAATATTATCAAATTTTTTTAATTCCTCTTCACTATTTATGTCTCTAAATTTATAATTAAAGTTTAATATATTTGAAAAATTGTCTCCGTCTTCTATGTTTGTTTTAATTACCAAAAAACATATTCCTGTTTCGAAACATATTATTTCTATTTTTGAGATTGTAAAAAATATTCCTCTTTCTTCGTCTACTTTTCCTTGAATATCCTTATTTATTCTATATTCAAATATATTACATGGATATTTACTTAAAAGTGCTGCCTTCGTTTCATCTGGAAATTCTTCTAATTTTTTTATTTTAGTATTTCCTAAACTAAAACTTGAAAATAAAAAGTCTCTTGTTTTCGGTAAAAAATATTGATACATTTTTAAGTCTTTTTCTTTTTGAAATGTTTTTAATTTAAAGTCTTCGTCTTTAATCATCTTTAATATATATTTTTGATATTTTCCTTCTTTTATTACAAATGGATGTAAAAAATATGTGTATTGATAATTTGTCTTTAGCTCCATTATATCACCTCTATATTTTATCTTTTTGTATTTCTTGTATTCTTTAGTTTTTAGCATATATTTAGTGATTTAATTCTATTACAAAATATTAAAAAAAGCAATATTTTATTCGAATTTTCTACAGAAATTCATTTGTTCTCCCTATATAAATTCTTTTCTTCATTCCCTTCTTCCTATTTCTCTATCTCCTCTAAATTCTGCATCTATTCTTTCTTTTAGTGCTAACATGTTTTTTCTATTTAACATTGCTATAAATACTTCTATTTTCATCTCTGTCATGTTACCTGATAATGCTATTCTTATTACCTTATTCATTATTTCATAGATTAGCACTTTGTTTATATTTTAACAAATAATAACTTTAAAAATATAACTCCCCATGCTAATCTATAAAAACTCTATTGTACTAAATAACGTGCTAAAATTACATAAATTGCTTTCTTTTTAATCCTGTTACTCTTTCTATTATGTCTATATCAATATTTTCTCTTAGCATATTTTTAGCAGTTTCTAGTTTTTCTGCTTTTCTTCCTTCCATTCTTCCTTCTCTTCTTCCTTCTCTTCTTCCAGCTTCTCTATGTCCTCTAAATTCCGCATCTATTCTTTCTTTTAGTGCTAACATGTTT
>CALXZU010000008.1 GCA_944393325.1 uncultured Clostridia bacterium | reverse complement strand
TTAATGTAAAAGTCAATATTAATTTAAAAGTAATTATAAATTTTATTTTACTTTATTTGTGACTTTTATTCTTTTTAAGGCCTTTTTTCTAATTTTAAATTTGATTTTAATCTTTTTAGATAATAATTGAAAATACTATATAGACTAAAATATATTGAAATAATTATTATATATATTTTTCTAATTTTATCACCTTCTTTCTTTTTGATTTTCTGGAATTTATTTGAAAAAAGTATTTGAAAAAAATTCAAAGCATAGACATAATATCATTTTATTTTGATTATGTCAATGCTTTTTATGTTTTTTTAATTCACCAAATGTCAAGAATTAATATTTTTATTTACAATTAAAGAAGGCTTTTTATCTTCTTCTAATTAAAGTTATTATTGGTTTGTCTCTGTAACTTCTTGTACATTATTTTGTTGTTCTTCTGTATTTTTACTAATATCATTAAATCTATAGATTGAACAAATCCATAAAATAATACATATTACTATACTTATTACCAAAATCACCCATGTACTTGTTTTTAATTTATCTTGATATATACTATATATAAAAATAACCATTATCATTCCAAATACTGCAATACTAGCTATAAATGGGATTATATAATTAGCATCTATATTTGTTACTGCTGTTATAGCTGTTGGAATAATTGAAAATGTCAACACTATTGCCAAAATTGTTGTTATTATACTTTTTATATCATTTCTTATATGTTTTATTTCTTGCGTTCTCGCTTTTGCATCTTTTTCTATATTTTTAGTATTATGTATAGCTCTACTTAATTTATCATTAAGTTCTATTGCTTTTCTTCTTGTTATTTCCATTTGTTTAGTAATTAGTTCATAATTGGCACTCATTATTATATATTCTAATTGTATAATAAAACTTTCATTTTCTTTAGTCTCCTCTTCTTCTTTTGTTATAAAGTAAGTATCTAATATTCCACTTCCTTCATTGCTTATATTTTTCAAGTCATTTATACTTTTTATTTTAAAATCTATGTTAGCATATGTTTCACAAAATTTCTTACAGTCATCAATTATATTTATATTCTTTTCGTTTTCTTCAGTAGTTTTATTTACTTTTTCTTTATCTATATTGATGATATACATTTTTCTTTCTATATTTTGATGATCATTTTTCTTATTTTTTGACATATTGACTAAACCATTCTTTCATACTTTCTTTAGAAATGTCTCCATATGGATTGCTATCCCAGACTTCTTTCCAAGGAGAACCTTCTGCATGGGTAAAAGAAACTAATTCCATTGCACTAAAATCTTTAAATGTTTTATATAGTTCTTTCATTATTTGCTTCTTTTGCTCTGAAATTTGATTACCTGCTTCTTCCTCTTCTTTACTTAATCGTATATCATCTTTTCCATAGTTTTTATATCTTTTATATAACCTTGGTGCTACTGGTCCAAAATTCCATGCTTTATATCCACAATCATATAGTTTGTTTTCATTTGTTACATTCATATAATATGCTTCAAATAGAAACATTAACTTTTGTACATGTAATTGAGTAATTACTTTATTATCTTTATGAAATAAATTTATTAAATAATATGAGTCTTGTATAATATCATTTTCTCTTTCCATACTAGCACCACCTTCCCAATAATTATTTTTTCAAATAAATTATATTACAATTATTTATAATTTTCAATTAATATTTAATAGAAGTTTTCCAATTTTTTAAAAATACTCTTACTGTTGAAATACAGATTTTTTAGACTAAATTATTTTTTTACAATAATAAAAACATGCTTTAACTAGTATAATTTTAACCTCTATTATTGATAATGCTTTATCTTTTTATTGGCATAATACAACTCAACCTAAAAGGCAATATATCTTTAAACATATTATTGATGACTTAAAAAACTCTAAGGATGAAAATTTTCAATTTCTATTTATTGTTATGATGCTTAAATAATAATATAAATCTTCTTTATAAATGTTTTACCATCAAAGATTCTATTCATATATACAAAAAATCAAGAATGATGCTTTTACCCATAGTAAGTTATATTTCAACAGAAAAACTGATACCTTACTGTTTCTTAATACTTTATGCTACATTCTTTTAATTCACCAAAAATATGAAGGTGCTTTAAAATTTGAAAATGACTTTTATATAAAATAGTTGCTTTATATATCCTATAATAGTGAATGAGAGTTTTATTTATATACACACTTACTAATTATTTTTATAATATTCTATTTTTCATTTTTATGTAACACTTTATTCTTGTTAATTTCTTATAGATTTTTCTACTAATTCATATATCTATTTTTAGAAGACATATTGCATTATTTTCTATATAGAAACACAAACAATAAAAACTCCCATTACCGTAACTAAAATTATTAAAAATTGCATTAAATTATTCCCAAAAGATCCTAATTTAAGTATTTTCTAAATATAAAAGTTCTCTTATAGTTTATGTATTATGTATCCTTAAAATATCAAAGGAACAATTTTTGAACTTATATAGATAAATTTTGTTGTTTACATTTAAATTTTGAAAAATAAAAGCAAGAACATATCTACAAAAATACTATAACCAAATTATATGTATATATCCTATTACTAAAATCACTAATTTGCATAATATCACATATTTATTTTATTAATTATAATTATCTTTTCCATGCAATTTTATATATTAGCCTACTAAATATAATACAATAAACAAAATAATTCCATCTCAATTTATAATGTCTAATACAAATTGCAATATTAACGTTTTTTGTTGCAGGTTTATTTTGATTTTTCCTTTCTTCTTATTAATATTTTTTGCTATATATTATATTTACACTCGCATTACTTTTTTCTAATAATAGTAAAAAGTCAGTTTTAATTATTATAATTAATTTTATCCATAATTATTTTATTATCTCCTCTTATTAACTTTTCAGAATCATATTTTTCATTTAAAACAACATTTGCACCGATTACATTTCTATCTTTTAATATAGATTTGCTTAGTATTGTCACATTAGAACCAAACCAGTTAAAATTCCCAATTCTTATTTCATGCGTTTTAAAATTTCTTTTAAAATCTATATTTTTATCATTAAATATATGATTATGATCATATATTTTTACATTTTCACCAAAAATATTATCATTTCCTATAATAATTTTTTCATGACAATTTATAGAACAATAATTATTGAAACTACAATTATTTCCTATTTCTAAAACTCCATCTTTAGTCATATTTATTATAAACCCTTTTCTAAAAGTTAAACTTTTTCCAATTTTTATATTTTTTCCGTATTTTATTTTCCAATATACTATCTTAATTTTTATTCTAAAAAATTTAATTACATTTTCGAAAAACTTACATAACTTATACATTTTTGCTCCAATCAATAATTTTTATTTATACTTCTTCTTGTTCAGACACTTTATTTTCTTCTATTTTTATATTATTTACTTTATTATTATATTCTATTTCATAATTACTTAAAGTATTATTGATAATCTCTATATTATTTACTACTTTTTTACTATCTTCATAAATACTTCCTACATAGATAGTACCATCAATTAAATCATTATTAATAATTTCTGTTTTTTCTTTTGTTTCTTCTATATTTATACTACCATTTATCATATTACTCTCTATTTTTACATTATAAACTTGGTTATATAATTTTATTGCTCTACTTCCAAAATCAAATAATTTATTATTATATATGTATATATTATCAATTTTTTGATTTTCATAATTTGCTTCTAAATCAATTCCACACTGGGGACTCGTTCCATTTATGTTATATATTTCATTATTGATAATTTCTACATTTTCTCCAGAAATAATACTTATTCCCTGTCTTCTATTTCTATATATCACACAATCCTGTATTCTTACTAAATTAGAGTTACTTAATCCTTTTGTAATATAGACTCCATCTCCAGTCATATTAAAAATTTTCAAATTATTTATAAATACGTTTTTTGAACCTTCTACTCTTATTCCCATTCCCCATTCATGTGAAGACTCTCCTTCATAATTGTGATAATCTCTATCTCCTTCTATTTTTCCATTAAATATCTTAACATTTTCTTTGTTCAATATTTTTAAAACATTGTAATGTGTATTACTATTTTTTTTCATTATAATATTTGAAGAGTTTAAATCAAACTCTAAATTAGAAAAAAGATTAATCGAATTATCAACCAAATAATCACCTTTTTCTAATTTTATATAATTTATACCATTATTACTTGCATATTCTATAGCCTCATTTAGTCCTTTTGTCGTTTCTTCTGCATTTTTACCGTTCAGAACTTATGCCAAAATACTCATTATTAATTAATCCTGTTTCTAAGTCAATTGGATCCCCATATAATTGTTTACGAACATTTTGACTAATCTCTTGTATATTTATTACATTAGTAGAAAAAGCAATAATTAATAATAGAATTATTGCTACTATAATAATGCCATAATCAATTATTCTTTTTCTCTTCTTTTTCATCTGTTTCTTTATATTTTTAGAATTTATCAAATAACTCATATTATCTTCCTATCGAATAATATTCTACCCCTTCTTTTATCATTTCATTTATATTATATATATTTCTTCCGTCATATACAAGAGGTGTTTTCATTAATTTTTTATATTCTTCTGGTTTTACATTTTTAATTTCATTCCATTCAGTAAATATAAAACATACATTGGCATCTTTTAATGCTTCTTCTGGAGAACTTACATAATTTATTTCTGTTGGATATTTTTTTCTGTAATTATCTTCTCCAACTGGATCATATGCATAAATATTTGCTCCTTTTTCTAATAATAATTTAACATTATCTAAAGATGGTGCTTCTCTTAAGTCATCTGTTCCTGGTTTAAATGTTAAACCTAAAACTGCTACTTTTAGATTATTAAATGTTATTAATCTATCAGAAGCCTTCTTGAATAATTTTGTTTTTTGCTCTATGTTTACATCTACTGCTGCTTCTACTGTTTTTAATGTATAACCATGTTGTTTAGCAAGATATTTTAATGCTTTTGTGTCTTTTGGGAAGCAACTTCCACCATATCCTATTCCTGCTTTTAAGAAATTACTTCCTATTCTTGGGTCATAGCTCATACCTTTTGCTACATCTTCTATATTTGCTCCTACTAATTCACAAAGGTTAGCTATATCATTCATATATGATATTTTTAATGCTAAAAAGTCATTTGATGCATATTTTATCATTTCTGCGCTTCTTCTACTTACTGATACTATTGGCAAATTAAATGGTTCATATATTTCCATAAGCATTTTTTCTGCTTCTTTACTTTCAGTTCCAATTACTATTCTTTTTGCCTCTAATGTATCCCTTACCGCTGTTCCTTGAGCCAAAAACTCTGGATTACTTGCAACTTCTACTTTTACATCATGTACTAAAAAGTCTCTTATAAATTGTTCTACTTTATCATTAGTACCAATAGGTACAGTAGATTTTACAACAACTAAACAATCTTTTTCAATACTTTCTGCTATTTGTCTTGATACTGTTGCAATATAACTTAAGTTAGCTGAACCATCTGGTTGTTCTGGTGTTCCTACTCCTATAAATATTGCATCTGCATCTTTATAAGCCTTTTCATAATCAGTTGTATAATCTAATCTTCCTTCTGCATAATTCTTTTTCATTAATTCTTCTAAATCTTGTTCATATATTGGTGATATTCCACTTTTCATCACCTTTACTTTTTCTTCATCAACATCAACACACATTACTTGATGTCCTCTTTCTGCAAAACACACTCCTGCAACTAATCCTACATAACCTGTTCCTGCTACTGCTATTTTGTACTGTTTCATTTTTAATCCCTCCTAAAATATATTTTAATTATTTGTATATAAATCTTTATTTATTTTATACCACTCAGCAAATTTTCTTATTCCTTCTTCAAAGGTAGTCTTTGGTTCATATCCTATCATTTTTTTTGCTTTTGAAATATCCGCATATGTCCTATCAACATCTCCTGGTTGCATTGGTAGTTGTTTTATTTTTGCTTCTACACCTAAAGTTTTTGCTATAATATTTATCATTTCCATTAATGATGTTGGTGATGAATTTCCTAAATTTAATATTTCATATACATTTTGATGGCTTAAAGTATATTCACAAGATTTAATTATTCCATCTACAATATCATCTACATATGTATAGTCTCTTGATGTTGTTCCATCACCAAACATTGGTATTTCTTTTCCCTCTAACATTAATCTTGTAAATTTATTTATAGCTAAATCTGGTCTTTGTTTTGGTCCATATACTGTAAAAAATCTAAGCATTATTATATTCATATCATATAACTTATGATATACATGTGCCATTACTTCATTAGCTTTCTTTGTTGCTGCATAAGGGCTAATTGCATAATCTACAATCATATCTTCTCTAAATGGTACTTCTTTGCAATTTCCATATACACTACTTGATGATGCTAATACTCCATTTTTTACTCCATGTAATTTCATTTCTTCTAATATATTTTGTAATCCTAAACAATTTACTTCTTGATATAAGCACGGATTTTCAATAGATGGTCTGACTCCTGCCATTGCTGCTAAACTCATTACCACATCTATTTTATTTTCATCAAATATTTTCTTTACTGCTTGTCTATCCCTTATGTCATTTCTATATAATTTAAAATTAGAATTTTTCAACAATTCTTTTACATTGTTTTCTTTTATTTCAGGATTATAGAAATCACAAAAATTATCTATTGCAATTACCTTATTTCCCAATTCTAATAATTTTTCACTTAATGTAGAACCTATAAAACCTGCTCCTCCTGTTATAAAATATGTATTCATTATTTAACATCTCCTTTATTATCTTTTAATTCTTTAAATAATTTTTCCCACTGTTTACCTATATTTTCAACATTAAAATCTTTTGTTCTTTCTATTGCTTTGCCTGCTATTTTTCTTCTCTCGTCTATACTATTTGCTAATTTTAACATAGCTTCTACATATTTTTTATTATTTCTATTTTCTATTATTGTTCCTTCATTTCCATTTTTAAATATTTCTTTTATGCAAGGCATATCATAACTAATAACAGGCAATCCACTTTCCATTGCTTCTAATATTACTAGTGGAAAACCTTCCTTATATGATGACATACAATATATTGAAGCATTTCTATATACTTCTTTTACTTTGTCAGTTCTGTGAAATAAATTAATATATTCTTCAAGTCCTGCTTCTTTTATTTGTATATTCAAATTTTCTCTTTCGCTACCATCACCATAAATATCTAATTTCCACTCTTTGTTTACTTTATTGAATTCTTTGAAACTATTTATCAAAGTGTCAAAACCTTTAACCTTATCAAGTCTACCTAATGCTATAAATTTTTTGTTCATAAGATTACTTTTTTCTTCTTGTCTAATTCCTATAGGGTTATATATTGTATATGAATCTAAATTTCTAATATTTTTTAATTTCATTTTATCATCTAATGTTAAAACAACATATGCATCTAAATCTTCAAACATCTTTTTTACGCTTGCATCTTGATTCCAAAATATTCTATTCTTAGAATTATAATACGAATCATATGAACTATGTTGCCAACCTATTTTTATCATATTATTTCCTTTTATTAAAGAACTCACTTTTATATATTTAACACCTGATCCTATTAATACATCATATTTTTCCTTATCAACAATTTCTTGAATATATTTTCCAAATGAATAATAATATATAAAGTCAATTATTTTTATATTATTTTTTAAAATCCCTGTTTTATAATTAACTTTATTTATCAATTGTAACCCCTTATTAATAATCTTCCTTATTATACTTCGCTTTTTTGTAAATATTACTTTAATATTTTTATCTAATCCATAGATTTCTCTATTTATTTGTATTTTTGTATTTGTACAAATCACCGAAACATCATGTCCCTGTTTTACCAAATAATTCGCCAATGTTGTTATACATCTTTGAATTCCCCCTAATGTAAAAACTGATTCATATAAAAAACAGACTTTCATTTATTTAGCTCCTTTTTTCAATAAATTTTTAATTACTCCAACAATTTCTTTTCTCTCTTCTTTATAATATAATAAATTAATTGGTATTATAATAATTATTGAAACCATAAATACTTTTATTCCTTCTACAATCCATCCAAGATATGATATGTCTGTAAAATTTAATATCATTTTTCCTATTATCTCTATAACTATCAATTCAATTATGCTAATAATACTTCTTGTAAAAGTCTTTCTAATATTTCTATCTAAGATATTTTTTGAAGAAAATATTAGAAATTCTATTCCTCTTATTGTTACAGAAACTAATGTACCTACAGCCACTCCAACAATTCCTAAAAATTGCACCAATATCAAAGATATAATTAAATTTGAAAGCGCTTCTATCCATGCTCCTCTTTGTGTCTCTTTAAATTTTCCTGCTGTATATGCTAGTGTATTGTATGGTGTTTTTATTGCATGGATAAAATACCCAAACACAAAAACATATGCAAATACATTTCTAACATAATTAACATCTGTAATCCCTTTAGTGTATACTTCTACAAATGGTACTATTAATACAATTGCACAAGAATATATAATAGTAATTAATGTATAATAGACAAATTCGTATAAACTAAATTTTTTATTAAAGTTTTCTTTTTCTCCTTTTGCCATCATATCGCCAAATGCTGAATCTATTGCACTTGATAAAATAGTAACTATATTTCTTATTCCTGTAACCACCAATTTATATACTGTATAAACAGAAACCTCTTTAAAATTCGCAAAAAAAGTTAAAATTGCAACATCTGTATTTCCATGTATTACACCAGCCAAATGCTGAGCAAAGCCATCCCATTTTTGTTCTATTTTATAATCATTTTTAGCATTTTTTAAGCTTATATTATATTTTTTTCTAACATATATATTTTGAAGTATTGGCCTAAAAACATATACTAATGCACTTACTAATTTTACAATTTGTATATTAGCACCACATTTGATTAATATCACTATTAATATAGTATTAATAATAGTTGTTATAATTTGTATAGATGATGTTATATATGCCTTTTGTTCAGCTTGTAAAAATAATTTATACGTCATTCCAAAAAAGTATTCTGCAAATGTTGAAATTGCTATTATTACTATAAGTGAAACCGTGAACATTGTATCAAATTGATTGTTTATAAACATTGGGTACACTATACATAAAATAATAATATAAAATATAAATATTCCTGCAATTACTCTAAAGAAATGTTCACTTGTTTTTAATATATTTCTAATTTCTTCTTTAGCTTTTTGAGCTATTGGCTTATATAATATTGATTTCACTACTGGTCCAAAACCAGATTCTAACAAACTTATATATGCTAAAAATTGTGTTATCGAATTTATCAATCCATTAACATCTGATCCAAAAGTTTCTAATATTAATCTTGGTACTATTAATCCACAAATAAATGTAACTATTTGTTGAATTACTGATGTAATCATATTTTTTAATGCTTTTACCGTTCTCATTTTCTCTCTTTCTTTCTTTTATATAATTCTTATCCTTTTATATTTAATAAATTTCCTAATTTCAAATCTGCATCATTAGGATAAAATTTTGAAAATCCCCCTCCAGGGAAAAATGTTAATTCCCCAAATAAAACATTATTGTTTACTATATAAAAATCTACTCTTAAAAATTTAATTCCATAAGAGAACTTTTTAGCCATTTCTATCATTTCATCTAATTTTTCTGGTTTCTTATATTCAATTTTACTTTGAGGGCTTTTTTGCTTAAAATTCTGTAAATTCCAATTGGTATCATATATATTACATGTTTCTGGTTCTGGCTTAGTAATATCTTCATTTTTTGAAATGTACATATAAATATATTTTGGTTCACCATTGAAACAATATATTCTATAATCTGTTAAATTTTCTCCTATGTAATCTTCTACTAAAATTCTAGGAAAGACATTTTTATATGCCCATTCTCTACATGAATAGAAATAATTATTTTTTAACCTTTTATTAATTATAGTTTTTGTACGTTTAATATCTAACTCACTCTTATCTTTACAAACAATTGTACTTCCAGAATCATGAGTACATTTCATAACAAATTGTCTTGGCAATTCACCAAAATTAATTTCATCAAATTTATCATATACCCCTATAGTTGGTATAATATGTTCTTCTCCAATAATTTCAGAAACATATTTTTTTACTTCATATTTATCAACCATTTTTGTATATTCAGGATTTCTATCATATAATTTAAGCCATTGCAATTTTTCATTAAATGTTTTTGGATTTTCCAAATTTAACTTTTTATTCATTCTGAACTCGTATACTACTTCTAAAAATTTTTTATCTGGTAAAAAATTTAATGCTCCTTTATTTATTAAAATTTGTTTTATTTGATTAATATCCATTTTTATTTATCCTCTCTCAGCATTTTTAAAACTTCTTCTTTTTTATTTTTTCTATAATTTTTTATATCATAGTCTTTATTATTTTCTACACATTTTTGAGTAAATTCTTTGGTACTTTTTATAACTTTTGCAGGATTTCCTCCTATTACAACACCACTTGGGAATTTTTTAGTAACAACACTTCCCGCAGCAACTATGCTATTATCTCCTATTTCTACTCCAGGTAATAAAATACTTTTTGTTCCAATAAAACAATTATTTCCTATTTTTATTTTTCCATATTTTACTACATCCTTATATTTCCTATTCTCTTTAAAAATCCATGTTGCTCCATCATGAGTTACAAATGAAACATCATTAGACACTGTAACATGATTGCCAATACTTATCAAATATGGTTCTGTTCCCAAATTTAAATTTCCTATTAACCTAACATTTTCACCCAACTTAACACCTAAAATCTTTGCATACCATATTTTATTAATTTTTTTTATTATTTTATAAAAAACTTTTTTTATAATCAAATTATCCCTCCTATCTCATACGCTTTAATTGTAGGTACTAAAATAGAATATACAATAGCACAAATTAATATCCCTACATAAAATAAATATTTATTATTTTTATTATTTACTAAAGCTAGCATATTAGGAATTAAAACTATTACTGGTGCAACAAAAACATTTGCTAACCTTACAATAACACTCTGATTTATTGATAATATTTGAAAAATTATTCCTATCATTAACATATTAAAAAATACTGTATTAGTATCTTCTTTTTCTCTTAATGTTATAATTTTTTTACTTTTAAACTGATTTTTATTATTAAAGTGTGTCAAAACAAACATAAACAAAAATATAGTTGTAAGTAATACTAATCTCCAAATCCCATCGCTTTTACTTTCAGTTGTAGCATATTCAGTAAATATAGGAATCTTATAAATAAATTGAACAATATTATTTCCCAATAAGAACACAATTCCTATAATAAAAATATATAAAATTATACCTTTTGTACTTAACTTAATATTTCCTAACGGATATGCTATTAAAAATATAATCGATGTTGTGTGAAATCCAGTTGCTAACAATACCATTATTATGAATTTTATTAATGATTTTTGTTCTATATACTTTATTCCTATTAATAATATAGAAATTGCTAATGCTTGTCTAATTATATAAAAATTATAGTTATATATTCCTAATATTATAAAAAATACTAAACTAAATAGATAACCTTTAGAATACCTTTTTATAAAAATATATGGCCCCATTAATCCTAATATTGCAATAATAATCATAAAAATTCTTTCATCATCAGTAAAAATACTTATTGCTAAATTTAATAATAAATACAATGGTTCCCACCTTAGTCGTAAAATATCTGAAAATGTATTTATGTTAGTTTCTTTAAAAACTTCTAAATATCTTATCATATCAGAATATGGTTCTCTTATTATTAAAATAATGAATAATACTATAAATCCTATATTAATAAAAACATTATTTTTAATTTTTTCTTTTATTGGCAAAACTTTTATTATCGTTGCTATTATTATAAAAAACATAATAATACATATATCTACATTCATATGTTTCTCCTACAAATTTTTTGTCTCGATTATAAAATCTTTCCACATATTAGCAATTTTTATTGGGTTGAAGGTTTCCCTGATTTTAATTGCATTATAACTAATTTTTTTAGTAAATTTATCATCTTCTATTAATTTTTTAATCGCTTCCTTTAGCTCATTAACATCATTTACTTTTACCAATATGCCATTTTCATTATTTTTTATAATGTTCTTTGGTCCTCCACATGGGCAATCCGTAGAGACACTTGGTATTCCCAATGCCATTGCTTCCATTAACGCATTCGGCATTCCTTCATAATCAGACGATAATACAAAAATTCCTGCTTTAAAAATTTCCTCTTTTATATTATCAACCTGCCCTTTAAATATAACCTTTTTAGATAGCTCAATTTTTTTAACGTATTTTTCTAAATCTTTTCTTAATCTTCCTTCTCCATATATTAACAGCTTATATTCATCGTAATCTTTTGAAATTTTTTCAAATGCATCTATTAATAATTTTTGATTTTTCTGTTTTTCAATTCTCCCTACAGTAACTATAGTTTTCTCACGTTTTCCAACATATAATTTGTCTGCAATAAACTGTTCATTTATTGGATTTGGAATAATAGCGACTTTTTTTCTTTTTATTATTTTAGAAAAATAATTTTTAGCATCTTGAGTTTGAAAAACATACCCATCAGCTAATGGATATAATATTTTCATCATTATTTTTCTCTTTATACTTTTATATTCAATACTTGGGTCATTTCTGACTGAAAGTACAACAGGAATTCTATTTAAAATTTTTAATAATAAAATCCTAAAACTTGGCTCTGGTTGAAAAGTAACAATTAAATCTGGTTTTTCTTTTTTAATTATTTTGCTCAGCCTTTTTAACCTAAAAAAATTATTACCTCTTGTATTGTTTTCATCAAGAAAAAATCTGCATACTTTTTCATTTAATTCATATTGGCTTTTTCTATTTGAAGTTGTAACAATATTAATTTCATTATCTTTAACCAAAAAATTTGCCAAATTAGCAATTACCCTTTGTGCTCCGCCTTTGTCCATGCTTCCTAAGCAAAATAAAATTTTCATGTTACTTCAACCTTTCTATTACTTCAATCCATTTTTTATAAATTTTATTTAGAGAACATTTATCTTTTATCTTATTTGCTTTCTTTCCCATTTGTTGAGCTTCATTTTTATTTTCGATAAGAAAATTTATAGCTTCTGCCATTTTTTCACTATCATTCACTTTCACCAAAATACCATTATTATTGTTGTCTATCAACGTTCTTGGTCCTCCACATGGACAGTCCGTTGAAATGCAAGGTAATCCTAAAGCCATCGCTTCCATTAATGCATTAGGCATTCCTTCATAATCCGATGATAATACAAAAATTCCTGCTTTAAAGATTTCTTTTTCTATATCGTCTTTTTTTCCTTTAAATATAACTTTATCTGCCAATTTCAATTCATCTACATATTCTTGTAATTCCTTCTGCAAACTGCCTTCCCCATATATTAACAATTTATAATCTGTGTGTTTGCTTTCTACTTTTTTAAATGCTTCTATTAGTAATTTTTGATTTTTTTGTTTTTCAAGTCTTCCCACTGTAACTATTATTTTATCACGTTCCCCTTCATATGGTTTCTCTATTAAGAATTTTTCATTAATAGGATTTGAAATAACAACTAATTTCTTTTCATTTTTTATTATTTTTGAGAAATATTCTTTTGCTTCTTTAGTTTGTAAAACCATTGTATCAACATCTTTATACAAATACTTCATAACAGCGTATATAAATTTATTTTTATATTCTGTCTCTGGATTGTTTCTTATTGAAATAATTGTAGGTATATCTCGTATTTTTTTGCTTAATTTTTTAAGCAACATTATTCTCATGGATGGTTCTGGCAAAAAACTAATTATAATATCTGGTCTTTCTTTAATTACTACTTTTAATAATTTTGTTAACCTATGATATGACAATTTTATCAATTTTTTTTTTATTTTGCTAGCTTTCAAATATTCATCTTCATCTATTTGAAGCAACTTAATTCTTTTATCTAACTTATATTTAGGTTTACTTTTTATTAATGTCACTAATGTAACTTGATTACTCTCAATAAACTTATTTGATAAAACAGAAATTACTCTTTCTGCTCCTCCTTTTTCCATCGATAAACAATTAAATAAAATTTTCATTTTAATATTTTCCTTCATCTTTTATTTCATTTAAATATTCTTTCAGTTTACTTTTCTTTTATATTTTCATAATTTCTAGCATTCTTTTATTAATAATATCAACATCAAATCTTTTTTTACAATATTCATAACTAGCATCAGACATTTTCTGCAATACCTCTCTATGCTCTATTAAATATATCATTTTTTCAGCTAATGCTTTACTATCTTTTATTGGAACAAAATATCCATTAATACCATCTTTTACAGTTTCTCTACAGCCGACTGTATCTGTTGTAACAATTGGTCTTCCCATAGATAGAGCCTCAAGTAAAGTTCTTGGAACTCCCTCTCTATAATAAGAAGGTAAAACAAAAACTGATGATTTTGCTATATAAGATGGCACATCATTAGATTCTCCACAGTAATTTATAATACCTGTATCTAAAAATTCTTCTCTTACTTCATCAAGATTTAAAGCTGCTTGCGTTTTATCTTCAGCTCCTACATATAAAAACTTTGTATCTGGATATTTTTGTTTTACAAGTTTTGCTGCTTCAAAATACTCTCTTACTCCCTTTTGTTTTAATATTCTTGAAACCATCAAAAACACATCATTATCTGGTAATGGATTTCTCTTAAATCTTTCCATATTTACTCCAGACCCATCAACAAGTTCACATTTTTCTTTTTTTAAATATTTCCTATTAACAAATTCATTAATATCATCTTTATTTTGAAAAATAACTTTTTTATTATATTTAAATGCTATTTTATAGCCAATCCCGCAAATAATTCTCAAAATTTTTGTTTTAAAATTATCTACCGCATATACATATCCGTAATCCAGTAACCATTGAATACACCTGATCTATTTTTGCTCTATGAGCTGCTATAGAACCAAATATAACTGGTTTTATAGTATATGCAAAAACTTTATCGGGTTTTTCCTCTTGTATGATATTAGTAAGTTCTTTTAAATATGATAAATTGTCAAATATTGTAGTTGAATTTTTATTTAATTTTATCAGTCTACATCTTGCACCTAACTCTTTTAATTTTTCTTCAAATCCTTCTTCTGGGCAAATTGCTACAATTTCATTACCTTTTTTTGAAATTTCTTTCATTAAATCTCCACGAAAATTAATAAATGTACTAGTTTTTGGTGCTATCATTAAAACTTTCATTTATACTCTTACCCCACTTTTGTCATTTCTTTACTTTCTCTTAATTCATTTATTTCTTCTTTTATACCATTTTCTGTTATTTCTGCATTAGTTTTTGAAAATACTGTTGCTATTGTTTCAAAAATTATTGCAATATCTTGCTTAAAACTCATATTATCAACATATTTTAAATCATATTCTATTTTTTTAAAAATATTTATTCCATTTCTGCCTTTAACTTGTGCAAGTCCAGAAATTCCAGGCAAAACATCAGCTCTTCTTTTTTGTCTATCATCAAACCACACATAATAATCAGGTATCCATGGTCTTGGTCCAATAAAACTCATTTCTCCTTTTAATATGTTAAACAACTGTGGTAATTCATCTAAACTCGTTTTTCTAATAAACTTTCCTACTTTCGTAACCATCTGCTCATGAGATAATTTACTATGTAACTCTTGTCTCTTAGTTTTCATTGATCTAAATTTATATGTATTAAACTCTTTTAAATCTTTCCCCATTCTTCTTGATTTATAAATAACTGGACCACCATCTTCTATTTTTATGCAAAGCGCAACAATTATCATTGGAATTGCAAAAATAACCAATAACAAAATGGCTAAAACAAAATCAAACACTCTTTTAATTTTTAAATACATTTTTTTCCCCTCTATTCAATTAATTATTCCCTATTAACCACAAAATTAGGTTACATAATTTATAATGTAATCCTTATTTATTTTACCATTATACATTATATTTTTCAAGTAATTTATAAAAATTTCATTAATAATTTTATACTTTTCCTAAATTTATACTTTTTTAGCTAAAATCTCCTTAAATATAATAACAATTTTAAAAATATTATTTTTTGTTATGAAATTAATTTCTCCATTATATTTATCCACAATATTTTTAATAATATTTATTCCGTATCCATGTTGTTTTTCCTCTTGTTTAGTTGTTATATAATTCCCATAACTATTTTTTTTCAAAACACCTTTATATGTATTTTCACATTTAATAATGATATAATCATTCTTTTTAGCTATACAAAATTTTATAAACCTATTTTCACAATTATATTTTTTAGTAGCTTCAATACTATTATCTAATATATTTGAAAACAAATCACAAATATCTATCTCTTCCATATTGAAGTCAACTGTTTTATCTATTTCAATTTCCAAATTTATCCCACTATTTTTAATTTCCATCTTTTTTAAAGTAAGTATTGTATTTAGTATAGCATTTTTCGAAAAATTAATAATTTTTATATCTTCTAATTTATCATTTAATTCGTTAAGTATTTTTGTAGAAACTTTCTTGTCTTTATCCATCATAGCATATGCTATTTGTAACTCATTTTTTATATCATGTTTTATTCTAATTAATTTATCATTTTTTTGTTTAGTCTCATTATAATAAAGAAAAAAAGCATTTTCTTTTTTTCTTAAATTATTAATATATTTTTTTAAATTTCTAACAGTTTCTTTCAAGCTATTAATATACTTGTTTTTCTCATTAATTTTTAACAAATTTATAATCATTATTAATAACAAAAAACTATTAATATAAAATGCTATAAATTTTAAATCCTCAACATTTTGTATTTTAAGCATAATAATATAAAATATCAAAGAAATCAATATTCCAATTCCATTACTTATAAAAAAACTCATATTGTTTCACCTAAATATTTAATAAAAGTATTTTTTGTCTCTCTATATTTAGCCTGACTAACAGGTACTTTTTCTCCTGTATTTAATATAAATTCATGTGAATTTAATTCTTTTGCCTGTCCAAGATTAACAATATAACTTTGGTGACATCTTATAAATTGAGCTGGTAATATTTTTTCAAAATCATTTAATTTTGCATAAATTTTTCTTTTAAAATCCTTTTCATAAATAATCACAACTCTCTTATTGCTTTCTATATATTTTATATTGCTTAATTTAACATTAAAAACCTTACCTTTTATACAAAAAGTCTTTATTATTTCTTTATCAACTCTTTCTTCCATTGCCTTTTTTAACGACTCTTGTAATTTTTCTTTCTTAATCGGTTTAAGCAACAAATAAGTAGGAGTAGTCATAAAAATATCTTCAGAATACTCGCTATATGCCGTAACATATACAATTCTTAAATTAGGATTTTGTTCTTGCATAGTTTTTGCAATAGTAATCCCATTTACTCTATTTATTTTTATATCGATATATAAAATATCTAATTCTTGAAGCAATCCTTTTTTGAAATCTCTCCTTAGAGTTTGGGGTTCTGTATATTTATAAATTCTAACATCTTGTTCTATACCTTCTCTAATTAAAGACTCAATATAATCAACGATTACTTCTTCATCATCAAAAATCGCAATTTTAAGCATTGAAAAAAACACCCCTCACGTGCTTATATTTCTTTATTATTTTAGCACAATTGAGTGGTATTATTCATTTTATTTTTTACATTTTATTGATTTTTTTTTACATTTTGGAATATTTTGGTGTTTTTTTACTATGAATTTGTATATTTTTATTATTAAAATAACAATACAAATTCCAAGTAAAACTCCCATACTATCTAATATAACATCTGTAATTTGTGGGCCTCTACCGTGGTGTAAAACATTGATGAATCTCATCTGAAGATGCATAAACAACACCTATTATTAAACTGGTAGCAAATCTATTTATTTCTTTAATATTAAAAGTCTCAAGTAAAGCCATTAAGAGAAAACCAACTATAGTATAAATAGAAAAATGAGCTATTTTTCTTATGATCTTTTCTATCCTACTTAAAATACTTTGCTTTTCTTTTTCAGGTTTTTCTTGAATTGATTTAATATTTTTAGTAATAGCTTCTGTTACCATTCTACTTACACTACTTGATTTTTTAGCATCCTGACCTGAAAAGCCAAATATCATTCCAAAAGTACACAAAAGCATTATTACTAAAAATATCCTCAATATAATTATTTTTATATTTATTTTTTTCTTGTTTTTATCTTGTAATCTCTCAATTTCTTCCATTCTACTCACTATATCCTGTTTTACTTATTATTTCTTGGCTTATCTGTTTTACTGTGTCTGAAGGAATGTAATTACTCTCCTCAAATACTTCTTTATGTAACATCTCAACATTACTTTCTAATGTTATAGGCACTCCATACCATCTATCTAAAGTTATTCCTTTTGTTTCATATGGCCAGCCAATACTATCAGTTATTTTCATACTTGTAATACTTGGAATTAATGTAAATATATCTGCTGCTGTTATATTGGTATATACTTTAGGTAATATATTATCTATAAATTTATTGATTTGACTTATATTGAATGTTTTCACTTTTTCAACTATTGCTGCAATAACATCTCTCATTCTTTCTGTTCTTTTATAATCTCCACCTTCAGCATGTCTAATTCTCGCATATGCTAAAGCCTGTTCTCCTGTTAAATTATATGTTCCTGCTTTTTCTATTCCAGGTATGTGTGAAACCTCTTCATCTGTTATTTGCATAGTAACACCATCTATATCGTCAACAGCTTCTTTTACCGCCTCAAAATTCACAACCACAAATTCCTCTATATTTAAATCCAAATTTGTATTTAAAGTATTTAATGCAAGTTCTGCTCCTCCATATGAATAAGCATGTGTTATTTTATCAAGACCATAACCTTCTATCTGTACATATGTATCACGATATACTGAAACCATCTTTACTTGTTTAGTATCATTATTAATACTTGCAATAATTATACAGTCACTTCTATTTCCTTTAGAATATGTATCTTCCCTAGAATCTATCCCTAGTATTGCTATATTTCTATAATTTGATAAATTTTCATCTGCATTTGTAGACACTATTATATCATTTTTATTTAAATCTACATTATTTACCTTTCCCCATTTATTACTTACAAAAGCAAATATAGCCAATAATATTATTGCTAGTATTATTATTAATATTAATACTGTAATTTCAAATACTTTAAATTTTCTTTTTTTCTTATCTTCACCTTGCATATTATTTCCTTCTTTATTACATAATCTCTAAAGCTGAAATTAGATTTGTATATTCTTCATAAGCACTATCTGTCATAAAAACTATTTGTCCTTCTTGTATTTCCCATTCATTTTTATTTTCGCTTAAAAAATCAAATATACTTTCTAAACCATCTAAAACTGAACTTGCCTCTTCTTGTGCAGATTTTAGTTCATCTATTGATTGTTCTAAACTTGCATTTGTTTCTTTATCTGTTGCTAAATTTCTATACAATTCTTTATAATATTCACTAACATCTTTATCATCTATTCTTGCATATATATAATTCTCATTTGCTAATTCATCCATTTTTTCAACATAACTATTCACTGTTTCTCTTAGTTCTGCTATTTTTTCTTTACTATTAATAAAATCTGGTCCATCTTCTTCTATTGTATCAATAGAAGCTAATTTTACTATTTCTTCTTCGTTAAATGCATTTGATAATTTTTGTGTTTCAGTTACAACTTCATTTACATAATCTTTAAGAGTTCTTTCAACTATTGCATATGAACCTGTTGTTTTTATTTCCATATCTAATGGATTCTCAATTGCATTTCCTTCAGCATCTACCATTTCTATATTTAACATCTTATTTACTTCAGATACTAATTTTCCAATTTGATTTGCATGATAGAACACAAATCCACCTACTATTAATAATATTAGCACAACTATAATAATAATTGTAGTTATAACTTTTTTCTTACTTTTTTTCCCAGTTTTTTTGTTTTCCTTTTCTATTTTTTCATTTTCCATTAAAATCAACCCCTTTTATATTTTTATTTTTTATATTATACTATTTAAAATAAATATTAACAAGAAATTATTAAATTTTTTTCTTAATTTTTTCTTAAAATTTATTTTTCTAAGTTTTCTTATTTCTTCCTTCTTATTTTTTTCATTTATATATTTCTTTAATTTTGATTGTTTTGTTTTTAATCATAAATATAGAAAAATTCCACATCTTATAAAAATATCAAAATAAAAAAACAAAAAAAGAATATTATAAAAATTATAATTTCATAATATTCTTTTAAAGGTAATACTATTTTCGTATCACTTTGCCTTATACATTATCTTCTTTATTTATATCTTTTAACAATTCTAATTGAGATATCAAAAGTGATTCCATTTTAGCTTTATATATATCAAATTGTTTTTTTACATCTTCTACTTCTTTAGCTTTTGCAACTAATTCATTGTTTAAATCATCTACTTGTTTTTGAGCATTTGATTTTGCTTCATTTACTATTTGTTCAGCTTGTTGTTGTGCAACTTTTTTGATATCTTCAGCTGTTGTTTGCGCCATTACTAAAGTATTATTAAGTGTTGTTTCTATATTTTTATAATGTTCTATACTTTTGTTTAGTTCTTCTACTTTTGCTCTTAATTCTGCATTTTCTTTATAGTTTTTAGAATAATCAGCTGTTAGATCATCTAAAAAGTCATCTACTTCTTCTACACTATATCCATTCATCATTTGTTTTGCAAATCTTTTATTCTCTATATCTAATGGTGTAATCATTGTTTTCCTCCTTCATGGATATCTTTTAATACTAAAATCTGTTTTATCTAATTAATTCCATTATTTTTAAGCCATGAAACTGATAGCTTGTTCTTCATTTCCTCTCTTGCCATCTCATTTGTAATTTCATAGTTTGATGGTGCAACTAAGAATATAGAGTTTGACACTTTTTGAATATACCCATCTAAAGCATATACTCCACCACTAATAAAATCTACTATTCTTCTAGCTACATCTTTATTTACATATTCTAAATTAACAATAACAGATTTTCTCTCTTTTAAGAAAGAACAAATTTCATCTGATTGTTCAAAAGATGTTGGTTGTGATATAACCATTTTAATTGCATTTGCGTTTGTTTGTGCTTGAGGCATACTTACAATTTTATTATTTTCTCTATTTTTTCTTCCGAAAAAACCTCTACCTTCTTCTTGTGCTTCATCATCTTCGTCTTCATAATCATATACATCTTCGTTATCGTAATCTTCCTCTTCTTCAGCTCTATCCATACCGAATAAATCCCATACTTTGTTCATCAATGCTCCTGACATAAAAAAACCTCCTAAATTTACTTCCTTTGTTTATTTTCTTTTACGTATTTAAGTATCCACTTTTTTTGTCAATTTGTCAATATTTTTTGTGAATGTTTTTAATTTTTAATATTTTTGTAATATTTTTGTAACATTTCTTCTATATCGATTTTTTCCCATCCCAAAAATGATCTATTTTTATTCTTCTATTTTGCTCAAATCTGGATTAATTAATATTTCATCATATAATGAAATCTTTTTATAATTTATTATTTCTTCATCCGAAAATCCTAAATCTCTTAACTCTTCTGTTGTATAAGAATCTATTATAGAATATTTGTCTCCTTGTCTTTTTACTTTTACTAATATTTTACTTAAATATCCTGCCCTATTTCTTACCACATAGTTTAAATCATTTTCTGATACAATTGCTTTATTAGGAACTTTTAAACCTTCTGCATCCCACCAAATTAAGTCAAATGTTATTTTTCTATAATTTATTAATTCTTCTATTTGTTTTGTTAATCTTAAAATTAAAATTATATCTCCATCATCTTCTTTTATAATATTTGTAATTTCTGCTTCTACTTCTGCATTATTTGAGAGCCTTACTCCCACATCATCTCCTACCTCTGCTTTCTTTGCTTCTTCTGATGAAGTTATTGTTGCTATGTAACAATAAAAATTGTCTATTACTTTTCCTGCTTCATTGTTTGTTGCTACTATTTTTCCTGTACTTAGGTTTAAATTTTCTAAATATTCTTTACTTAAGTTACTGAAATTATCTGGTGTTAGCACTTCTTCTAAACCATCTACTCTATAAGACACAATACCACTAATTGGTGCTTTTACATATTCTGCTCCGTGAGTTTAATTCACTTTCATATTCTTTTCTCTCATCTATTAGTTCTCTCAAATATGAACCTTGTGGACTTGTTTCCCCTGCAATTTTTGCTTTTTTTGTTACTAAATCATCTATTTCCTTTTTTTCTTCTTCTAATTTTGTCATATCTGTAACTTTATTTATATTTTCTATTTGCTCATCAATTTGATCTTCTAATAATTTCATGTCTGGATTAGAAGATTTGTCTGCATTTTCTGCCATTGCTACTTGTATTTTCGTGTCTAATTCCGCAATTTTATTTTTTAAATTTTCCTCATTAGTGCTATAATATCTAAATATATTTTCATTAGTAGCTGCTCTTTCTCCTTCAGCTATTATTTGTTCCATTCCATTTTTATAATTTTCGCCTCTTACTACTTTTTCGTTCCTTATTACATATCCTATATCTGTTTCTTCTTTATAAAGTTTTCCCTCTTCGATTGTGAATACATTTGTAGGCTGTTTTATTAATAAATATATTACATATATTAGATAGCTAACCAGTACCAAAAAAAGCACAGAAAATACTATTACTTTTTTATTATTAAGTTTTTTCTTTTCCTTTTTTTCTCGTTTTTCTTTTTTCTCCTGTTTTTCCAATATCAACCCTCCAAAATAATTTTTATATTATTTTGTATTCCATCTTCTGCATTTAGCCATATTGTTTCTTTATTTTTTCTAAACCATGTCAGTTGTCTTTTTGCATATCTTCTACTTTCTTGTTTTATTTTTTCTATCATTTCTTCTTTTGTTATTCTTTTTTCTAAATATTCTACTACTTCTTTATATCCGAAGCCCTTGCATTGCTGTTGGAAATTCATTATATTTTTTATAAATTTCTTCTACTTCTTTTATTAAACCTTTTTCTATCATTATATCTACTCTTTTATTTATTCTATCATAAAGTTTTTCTCTATCCATATTTAAACAATATACTTTATATAAAAATTCTGGTTCATTTTTTCTTGATTCTTTTTCTTGCTCTGTCTTTGTTTTTCCTGTTGCATGATATATTTCTAAAATTCTTAATATTCTTTTCTTATCATTTGGGCTTATCTTCTTTATTGCTTCTTCATCTATCTTTTTTGCTTTTTCATATAAAAAGTCTAATCCTTTTTCCTCTACTTCTTTTTCTAATTTTTTTCTATAATTTTCATCAAATTCAATTTCTGGATATTCTATTTCATATATCAAGCTATCTACATAAAGTCCTGTTCCTCCTACTACTATCGGTGTTTTTCCTTTTTCTATAATTTCTTTTATTGCTTTTTTTGCTTGTTTTTTATAATCTGCCACACTATATCTTTCATCAGGAGATATTATATCTATCATATAATGTTTTATTCCTTGCATTTCTTCCTTATCTGGCTTTGCTGTTCCTATATCCATTTCCTTATATATTTGCATAGAATCACAAGATACAATCTCTCCATTTATTTTTTTTGCTAGTTCTATTGATAATGCTGTTTTTCCTGAAGCTGTCGGGCCACATATTACTATTACTTTTTCTTTTTCCATTATACTCACATCTTTCTTTTAGCTTGTCTATTTTGTCTGCTTTATTTTACATTTGATTTGTAAATTTGTAATATTCCTTCTTGTATGTCTTTCATATATCCACATTCTAAAAATAAACATATTACAAATATAGCTAATATTATTATCAATCTTACTTTTAAAACATTATTATCTATTTCTTCATTTGCTCTTTTCTTTATATTTTTTGCAAGTAATGGTAATACTAATGAATTTAATCCCGTAAATAAAATTACTATTACCTTTGATATACTTTTTTCTATATTATCATTTTCATATATTATCCCACTTTTTGAAATAGAGAATACTAATTGCGTTATTAAAAATATTGCAATTATTCCCGCAAATATTATCATTATTTTACTCTTTTTTTCAAGTTCTTCTAAGCTACTCCATGTCCACGCTATTACTAATAGATATACTATTATTATTCCACCTATAATAAATGTCATTTTCTAACTTTCCTCTACTTTCTTGCAAATTTTCTTTCTATATCATATCTTGTCATTTTTATTACTGTTGGTCTTCCATGTGGGCATGTAAATGGGTTTGGTAATTTTAATAATTCATCCATTAATTTTTCTACCTCTTCTTTCGTTAAGGCCATATTTGCTTTTACTGCTGCTTTACATGCTACTGTTGCTATGAATTTTTCTTCTTTTTCTTGTTTTGCCGTTCTTGCTACTGTATTTATTTCATCTAATGTTTCTAAAAATAATTCTTTTGTGTCTAAGTCAATACATACTGTAGGTACTCCAGTTAATTTTATTGTGTTTTCCCCAAATTCTTCTAAAGTAAATCCTGCTTTTTCAAACATTGGTATATTTTCTTTTGCTATATCCATTTCCTTATGTGACAATGTTATTACATCTGGTATTAACATTAATTGTGAGTCTTTTACTTCATCGCTATAATAATTTTCTTTTACTTTTTCATACATTATTCTCTCATGTGCTGCATGTTGGTCTAATATATACATTTCTTCTCCTATTTCTAAGATTATGTATGTTTTAAATATTATTCCTATAAATTTATAAGTAGGTTTTTGATATTTTTCGTCTGTATCAAACATTGATATATTACTTTTTACTATATCTATTGCATTATTTTTATCTTCTTTTTCTTTCTTTTCTTCCTCTACATTTCCTATTGGTGTTCTTCCAAATAATTTCCTATACATTTCATCAAAGTCTTCTGATACCACTTTAGGATTATTATTTAGTTCTTCCATTTTTTGTTTTATTTCGCCGAATTCTTCTTTTATTTCTTTATTATCTATATTTTCTAACACATCATTTACTTTATCTATTTTTTCTTTTTGCTCTTTAGTTATTTCTTCTTTTTCTTCCTCTTTTTTCTCTTCCTTTTCTTTTTCACCTTCTTTAATATTTATAAATCCAGTTCCATTCTCGCCATTTGTTTCTAATTTATACTCTTCAGATTTTTCTTCTAGCCTTATATTTCCACTAGTTTTTATTTCATCTTCTATTTTTGCTCTCATCTTTTTTAATTGTTCTAATACATCTGTTGTGTCTATTGGTGTTCCTAAAGTATTATTTTTTTCGTCTTTTTTTCCTATTTCATATGTTATACCGTTTTTGTCTTCATTTTCATCTTTATTTTTTTCTTTGTTTTCATTATTTTTCTTATTGTTATAAATATCTTCTAATATGTTTGTTTTTATTTTACTTTCTTCTTCTGTGTATTTTTCTATTTGTTTTTCGTTTTGTTTTCTAAATCCGAATAACCCACCTTGGTTTGTTTCTTTTTTTGCTTCTCTTAAATTTTTTAATCTTTCTTCAAAACTTCCTATGCCTCTATCTATTTTCCTTTCTTCCTCATTATTTACATTCTTCAAATTCTTCTCCGGATCTGCTACTAATTCTCCTTTTAATAAAGTTTCTTTTATTGCATGATATATTGCTTGGAATATTTTGTTTTCTTCTTGAAATCTTACTTCTAACTTTGCTGGGTGTACATTTACATCTACTTTTGCTGGGTTCATTTCTATATTTAATACAACAAATCCAAATTTTCCTATTGGTATCAATCCTTTATAACTTTGTTCTGTCGCTGCTGTAAGTAGTTTATCTTTTATATATCTCTTATTTACAAAAAACAATTGCTGTGTTCTATTTGACCTTGCAATTTCTGGCTTTCCTATTGCTCCTGATATAGTTATATCTTCATACTGATAGTTTACATCTAATATACTTGATGCTATATCTTTTCCATATATACTATATATTACATCTTTTAAACTTCCACTTCCATTTGTTTGGATTACTGTTTTTCCTGTATTTATTAATTTTATTGCTACATTAGGATTTACTAATGCTATTCTTGTTATTGCATCTTCTATATACCCTGACTCTGTATAATCTTTTTTTAAAAATTTATAACGTACTGGTGTATTAAAAAATAAGTTTCTTACTGTTATTGTTGTTCCTGTTCTACATCCTGCTTCTTCTTTTTCTAAAACATTTCCTGCTTCTACTACTATTTTATATCCTATTTCTTCATCTGCTGTTTTTGATACCATCTCTACATTTGCAACAGCTGCTATACTTGCCAATGCCTCTCCTCTAAATCCCATAGATGTCACTGTGTCTAAATCATCTGCTGATCTTATTTTACTTGTTGCATGCCTTTCAAATGCTATTTCTAAATCATCATTTGCTATTCCTTTTCCATTATCACTTATTTTTATAAACGATATTCCTCCATTTTTTATTTCTACTGTTATTGAGGTAGCTCCTGCATCTATTGAGTTTTCTACCATTTCTTTTACTACTGATGCTGGTCTTTCTATAACTTCTCCTGCTGCTATTTTATTTATTGTTAATTCATCTAGTAATACTATATTTCCCATTTTAATCCTCCGTTTTTTTCTTCACCTTTGGTATGTATTTTATCATAACGTTTTTTAAAAATCTACACTTAATACTAAATATTTTCCAAAAAAACAGTAGCAATCCTCTCGCTACTGTAAAGAAAAAAGGGTGGAATTTTGATATGATTAAAGCGTAGAACTATTGAATATCAACAGTTCTACGCCTCAGAAAAATTATTTCATTTTTTTATCCTGCGTATTTTCTATATTACATTTTTGTTACATTATCTTTTTTAAATTATGAAAAATAATTTCAAAATATATATTATCACAATTTATCGGAAATAATAATATAATAACATTGATAAATGTAATACAATGTAGTACAATAAATATAGAAAGGAAGTGATAATTATGACTATTTCAGTAAGATTAGATGATAAAGATTCAAAATTGATAAAAACATATGCAAAAATGAATAATATTTCTTTATCTGATTTAATTAGAACTGCATTATTAGAAAAAATAGAAGACGAATACGATTTAAAATGTTATGAATCAGCAATTAAAGATTATAAGAAAAACCCTAAAACTTATACATTAGACGAAGTAAAAAAGGAGTTGGGGTTAGAATGAAATATCAAGTAGTATTTACAGAAAAAGCAAAAAAACAATTAAAAAAATTAGATAAACATATCTCTTCTCTTATTTTGGGTTGGTTAGAAAAAAACATTCAAAATTGTGAAAATCCTCGAATACATGGTAAAGGATTAGTTGAAAATAAATCTGGACAATGGAGATATAGAGTCGGAGACTATAGAATTATATGCGAAATACAAGATAATAAAGTAATAATTCTTGTTTTAGAAATAGGACACAAAAAAGAAATTTATAAATAAGTGGCAAAAAACTTACCACTTATTTTTATATTATTCAACACTTTTTAAACTCTCTATCATATCAATTTTCTTTAAAGCAAAATATGTTGCAAAATTAACAATTAAAGTAAATGCAATTGTTATTAATGCTGAATACACGTAGCTTAAAGGTTCTACCGTTTTATTAAACCTAAGCATATTTATTTCACATGTACCTATTATAAAATAGTTTAAGAAAAATCCTGCAACTAATCCTAATACAATTCCTATTAATGTTAAAAGTATTGTTTCCCTTGTTACATAATCATAAACTTCTCTATCATAAAATCCTAAAACCTTTATTGTTGCAAGTTCTCTTATTCTTTCTGAAATATTTACATTTGATAAATTATATAAAACAACAAATGCAAGAAGTCCTGCTGATATTATTAATACTACAACAACATAGTTTAAAGATGCCATTGCTTCATCCATTATCTTTATTGAATCTGATATTAATGATACTGAAGATATTTCATTATATGTCATTAGTTCCTCTGCCAAAATATCTTCTTGTTCTTCTCCTAAATTATTTCCTTTAATTAATAATATATTTGTTTCAAAATCTTTTTTATAAAGTGTCTCATATAAACTTTTGGACATATATACATAATGATATACATAGTTTTCTACAATATTTGAAATTGTCACTTCTACTTCTTCATCATCACTATTTCTTATAGTTATTTTATCATTTTTTTCTACACCTAAAATTTCAGCCACCTTATCTGTTAAACAAATTTCATTATCACTTAAAACTATATGTTCTCCTGTTTCCAAATCATTAACATTTATCACATCACTTAAGCTCTCTTTATCTTCAGGTACTATAATTTGTACATCTTCTTCTATTCCATTATTTATAACAGTAGCAGATGACATATGTGTTTTTACGATTTTAGTTATTTCATCTTTTTGTTCTAAATCATTTTTTAGTTCATTTATTTGTTCGCTATTTAATCCTTCTTTTAAACTTACTTGCATATCATAATTAAAAATATATTCATATTGGTCAGGCATAAGTCTACTAATAGAATCTTTTAGCCCAAATCCAGTAAGTATTAAAGCAGTACAACCCAAAATTCCTATTATTGTCATTAAAAATCTTTTCTTGTACCTAAATATATTTCTTACTGTTACTTTTCTTGAAAAGCTAAGTTTATTCCAAATAAATGGTATTCTTTCAAGTAAAACTCTTTTTCCAATCTTAGGAGCTTTTGGTCTCATAAGCACAGCTGGTGTATTTCTTAATTCTCTAACAACAGCATATATAGTTGCTCCTACTATACAAATAAATATTAGTTCTAATCCAATTGTTCCATAAGCCCAATTAAAACTTAAATGTATATTACCAATTTCATACATTGTATCATACATCATCCAAATTATTTTAGGAAGCAATACAAATCCTACACTCATTCCAAGTATTCCACCTATTATAGATGCTAAACTTGCATAAAGTACATATTTACCTGCAATTTGTATTTTATTATATCCTAATGCTTTTAATGTTCCAATTTGTACACGTTGTTCTTCTACCATTCTCGTCATCGATGTTAATGATATTAAAGTTGCAACTATAAAAAACACAATCGGAAAAACTCTACCAATATTTGCAATACTTTCAGTATCTTGTATAAAACTTGCATATCCACTATTTTGTTCTCTATCTAAAACATACCATGTTGGTTTTTCTATTTTTGATATTTCATCTCTTGCATCTATTAATTCTTTTTCTGCATCATTTAATTGTTCTTGGACTTCTTGTTTTTTAGTATTTAGCTCATCTTCTCCTTGTTTTAATTCTTCTTCAGATTCTGCTAGTTCTTGTTTTGCTTCATTTATTTTAGATAATGTAGATGTTTTTTGCTCCTTTAATGTTTTTTCATTTCTTTCTACTTCCTTTTTTGCTTCTTCTATCTGATTTCTTCCATTTTCAATTTCTTTTTTTCCTTCATTTATCCCATTGTCTATTTGTGTAATTCCTAATAATAAACTATTTTTATTTTCTTCTAAAATCTTAATCTGTTCTTCTGCTGCTGTTTTTTGCCCTAACAAAGATTCTAAAGTATTGTCATCTAAATCAGGATTTTCTAAAGCATCTAAAATACCATTATATGTTTCATATGCTGTATTTATCAACTTTTGCACCATTGATAATTTAACATTTAAATCTTCTCTTTGTTTTTCTAATTCTTGGAATTGTATATTAGCTTGTTCTTCTTTTTCATTTAATGTATTTTCATTTTGATTTATTTCATTTTTTGCTTCTTCTATTTGTCTCTCAGCATTTGCAAATTCTTTATTAGCTTTTTTCTCATTATCTAATATTTCTTTTTTGCCATCTTCTATTTGTTTCTTGCCATCATTAATTTCCGCTTCTGCATTTGCAATCTCCTCTTCTGCTTCAGCTTTTTTATCATTAAATTCTGTTTCAGCTTCATTTAGCTGTTCTTCTGCACTACTTATTAATTCATCTTGCCTTGCATTTTCTCTTTCATCTTTTATATTTTCTATTTCAGTTTTTACATTTGCAATTAAATCTTTATATTTATTACTTGAAGTTTCAAGTTCATTTGCTCCTTCTACTTTAACATATATATTTGTATATATATCTTTTACATACACATTTTCTTTATTTATATAAATATAATAGTTTACCTTCCCTGCTCCTAATGAACTACTTCCTCTATCATTTGAAATGTAAAGAGGGCTTTGTATCGTTCCTACGATTTTCATGTTTTTTTGTTTTAAATATTCTACTTCTTCTCCATCAGAATTTTTAGTATTTTCTATTTCTACATCTATTGTATCTCCAATTTTTTTATTATTTTGTGTTAAAAAATTTGGTTCTACAACACATTCATCTTCATTTTCAGGTAATTTTCCATCTAACAACTGTGGACTATTAATTTCTTCTACACATATTACTTTAACAATTTTTTCGGTATCATCTATTTCTACTTTTCCATCTGTTTCATATGTTCCAATTACTTTTTCCACATTATCTATTTTCGATATTTCTTCTATATCATTATCTGTTAATCCCAATGTTGACATTATTTGAATATCATATACATTTTGATTATCATAATATTTATCTATTGTATTTGTCATGTCTGGTGAAGTTGCTCTTACTCCAGCAAAAAATCCAACGCCTAAAAAGGCCATTAACAATATTGATAAAAACCTTTTATATGTATTTCTAATTTCTTTTATACTATCTTTCATAAGTGCTTTTTTCATAAAACCTCACCTCCGGGACGTTTCCTTTTGCTCGAAAACGAGCAAAAGGGACAGATTTACCATTCTATTTCTTCTACTGGTTTTGGATTTTCGTTTATTTCTATATTTTCTACTGTTCCATTTTTAAAATGTATTACTTTATCCGCCATTGGCGAAATAGCTCCATTATGTGTTATTATTAAAACTGTCATTTTTTCTTTTCTTGCTGTGTCTTGTAATAATTTTAATATTTGTTTTCCTGTTTTATAGTCTAACGCTCCTGTAGGTTCATCACATAACAATAATTTTGGATTTTTTGCAATTGCTCTTGCTATTGCAACTCTTTGTTGCTCTCCTCCTGATAATTGTGATGGAAAATTATTCATTCTATCTTTTAACCCAACTTTTTCTAACACCATTTCTGGCTCTAATGATTTTTTACAGATTTGTGTTGCAAGCTCCACATTTTCCCTTGCTGTTAAATTTTGTACTAAATTATAAAATTGAAATACAAAACCTATATCATTTCTTCTATATGTAATTAAGTCTCTATTTTTTAAGTTTGCAACATTTTTTCCATCTACTATAACTTTTCCTGATGTTGCTGTATCCATTCCACCTAATATGTTTAATGCTGTTGTCTTTCCTGCACCTGATGGCCCTACTATTACTACTAATTCTCCTTTTTCTATTTCAAAATTAGTATTATTTAATGCTTTTATTTTTATTTCTCCCATTTCATAAATCTTATTTACATCTCTAAATTCTATATATGACATTTCTACCACCTCACTTAAAGGTTTTATATATTAAATTATAACATAACAATATATTTTTTAAAAGTTATTAATAGGATTTTTTTAACAAAAAAAATTTAAAAAAATATTAAATTTTTCGTTATTTTTTACAAAAATTATGTTAAAATATAACAAATATTATATTAAATTGAAAGAGATTAATTATAGAAAATATGAATAAATATTACGAAAACACTAAAAATTCTCCGCCACACTTTTTGGTTGAAAAATTTATAAATATGAACATTAAACCAAAAACTGCTATTGATTTAGGTTGTGGTGCTGGTAGAGATACAATTTATTTAATACAAAATAATTGGAAAGTTTTATCAATAGATAAGGAAAATACTAAACAAATTATAGAAAACAAATTAAGAAAAGATGAATTAAAAAACTTTGAATTCGATGTTCAATCTTTTGAAAATATTCATTTAGAAAAAACTTATTTATTAGTTTCAAATTTCAGCATACCATTTTGTAACAAAACTTATTTTAATGAATTTTGGAATAAAATTGTTAATTGTATTTTTAAGAACGGTTATTTTGTGGGAAATTTTTTCGGATTAAATGACTCATGGGCAAATACCAAAAAGCAAATGGTATTTTTATCTAAAGAACAAGTGTTAAATTTATTTAAAGATTTTGAAATAATATACTTTGATGAAGTTCAAAAAGATGGATACACTGCCATTGGTAAAATGAAGCATTGGGAAATATATAATGTTATTGCAAAGAAAAAATAGCCTAAAATAAAGCATAGAATTGTTAATGTTCTACGCTTTATTTTGGTTTCTGTTTTATTATTCTTCCTTTGTTGTATTTATTTTAAATAACTTAAATAATTCTACAATAATAAGTGGTGCTATAACCAATCCAATTAACTCTAAAACATTTTGTGTAGGTAAATGTGGTATACTAAATACTTCTCTTAGGAATGGTACACCTAAAATTATAAACATTAATGCTGCTGATGCAATTACTGCAAGAATTAATTTCTTATTACCTGCTATTCCTGTTTTAAATATTGAAACTTTATTATTTCTAACATTAAATACATGTACAAGTTCTGAAAGTGCTAAAGTTACAAATGCCATTGTTTGACCCACTTCTATTTTTGACTCGTCTAAAGTTAAACCATCTATAGGTTCTGTAGTTGTTGCTAATCCTATCATAAATGCTGCAAGTGTAAGTAAACCTATCATAACACCTTGGTATATTACTCTCCAAGTCATTCCTTTTGTAAATACTCCTTTACCTGGTTTATTAGGCTTTCTATTCATTATATCTTTATTTGCTGGATCAAAAGCTAAGGCTAAGGCTGGAAGTGAATCTGTTACTAAGTTAATCCATAATATATGAATTGGAAGTAATATTTCTAAATGCCCTATATCTGTTATTCCAAATAAATGTGCAAAAAGTGGAGTACATAATGTTGCTAAAAATAGTACAACTATTTCACCAACATTACTTGAAAGTAAGAATTGTATTACTTTTAATATATTATCATAAATACGTCTTCCTTCTTCTACTGCTGATACTATTGTTGCAAAATTATCATCTGTTAAAATTACATCTGCTGCTTCTTTTGCCACATCTGTTCCTACAATTCCCATTGCACAACCAATATTTGCTTGTTTTAATGCTGGGCTATCATTTACGCCATCACCAGTCATTGCAACAATTTCTCCATTTTTTTGCCAAGCTCTAACTATTCTTACTTTATGTTCTGGTGACACTCTTGCATATACTGAATATTGCCTTACATTTTTTTCTAGCTCTTCGTCTGACATTTTTTCAAGCTCTTGACCTGTTATTGCCTCACTTTCATTTTCTAAAATCCCTAGTTGTTTTGCTATGGCTGCTGCTGTAACTTTATGGTCTCCTGTTATCATTACAGTTTTTATACCTGCTGTTTTACATTTTTCAACTGCTTTTTTAGCTTCTTCTCTTGGTGGATCTATCATGCCTACCATTCCGACAAATATTAAATCATTTTCAATATTTTTAATTTCGTCCTCTGTTGGTCTATGGTCTAATTCTTTATATCCACATGATAATACTCTTAATGCTTCTTTTGCCATTTCTTCATTATGTTTTCTAACAACTTTTGCATAATTTTCTAAATCTTGTTTTATTTCTCCATTTAATAAATAACTATTGCATTTAGCTAAAAGTTCATCTACTCCACCTTTTGTATAAACAATATACTTTCCATTTTGTTCATTTATAGTTGTCATTAATTTTCTATCTGAATCAAAAGGTACTTCTCCTATACGTGGCATTTCTTCATAAACACTTTGCTTATAATCTAATTTAAATCCCATATCCACTAATGCTGTTTCTGTAGGGTCTCCTGTTAATGTTCCATCACTTGAGATTTTTGTATCATTACATAACATATTTGCTAAAACTAATTTTTCCAAGTCTGAATTGTTTATATTTTTGTATTCCTCAACACCTTTTGTTTCTTCATTTATAAATATTTTCTCTACTGTCATTTTGTTTTGTGTCAATGTTCCTGTTTTATCTGAACATATTACTGTACTACTTCCTAAGGTTTCAACTGCTGGAAGTCTTTTTACAATAGCATTTTTCTTAACCATTTTTTGAACACCAATTGCTAATACTATTGTTGATACGGCAACTAAACCTTCTGGTATTGCTGCTACTGCTAGTGATACTGCTGTCATAAACATATGAATTGCTTCTTTTCCTTGTAATAATCCTATTATAAATATTACAACACAAATAGCTAATGCTGCTATTCCTAAAGTTTTTCCAAGTTTGTTTAATTTCTCTTGAAGAGGTGTTATTTGCTCTTCTGTATTATCAAGCATTCCTGCTATTTTTCCTACCTCTGTTGTCATTCCTGTTTCTACTACTATTCCTTTTCCTCTACCATAAGTAACTAAACTTGATGAAAATAGCATATTTAGTCTATCTCCAAGCCCCACTTCTACATCTTGGATTTTTTCAGTATTTTTTTCTACTGGTACTGACTCTCCTGTTAGAGAAGCTTCCTGCGATTTCAAGTTTACCGCTTCTATTATTCTTAAATCTGCTGGTATATAATCTCCTGTATCCAATACCACAATATCGCCTGGCACCAATTCTTTAGCAGGTACTACTGTTACCTCTCCATTTCTTATAACTTTAGATGCATGGTCTGTTAATTTTTGAAGTGCCTCTAATGATTTTTCCGCTTTTGCTTCTTGTGTTACTCCTATTATTGCATTTACAATTACAACTATTAATATAATAATGGTGTCTGTTACCCCTTCTCCTTCAGCTACTCCTACTACTCCTGATACTATTGCTGCAATTATTAATACAATTATAGAAAAATCTTTAAACTGATCTAAAAATTTCTGAAATAAAGATTTCTTTTTTTTAGCTTTTAATTCATTTAATCCATATTTTTCTCTTCTTTTTTGAACTTCATCATTACTTAATCCTTTACTTAAATCTGTTTTAAGTTCTTTTTCTACCTCTTTCACACTCTTATTAAACCAGTTATTTTGTTCCAAAAATACCACTCCTTTTCTATTTTTACTTTCTTTTTTATTATTACACTTTTTCTTGTTTTTAACAAGAACAAATGAAAAAAAAGACTTCTAAAAAGATAAACTCTTTTTAAAAGTCTTGCTAACTAAACTTTATTTAGCTTACTAACCAGATTTTTTAATCGCGACTGTTGATTAGTAATTTAAAGCTACTCCCTTTTAATAATAATCTATATTTTATTTAATGCTCATTCTTACAAAATAATTACTCTAACAAAAATTATTTTACACTAAATTTTTTTATGTGGTGACCCCTACGGGAATCGAACCCATGATTCCACCTTGAGAGGGTGGCGTCTTAACCGCTTGACCAAGGGGCCTTTTATCTGACTTTTTATTTATACCATTTTTTTTGGTTTTAGTCAAGTGGTTTTACCTCAATTAATCCTAAAATTTCTTTTAATCTTTCATCTTGTTTGCTTAAATACAAATATCCAATTAATGCTTCAAATGCTGTTGAATACATATAATCTTCCACACTCGCATTTTTAGGCAAATGATGGTTTTCAGTATTTCTTCCACGTCTTATTATATCTTGTTCTTCTTCACTTAATTTGTCCATAATCTTTTTTAAAATCTCTGCTTGTTTACTTGCTTTTACATAATTTATTGCCTCTATATGTAATTTATTGGGCTTTAAATTTGTTTTATTTATTAATTCTTGCCTTACATATAATTCATATACACAATCTCCCATATATGCCCAAGTAAGTGGAGACATCATTTTCACATCTCTAATATCTTTTTTTCTTTCTATTAACTCTTCCATTTCAAATACCTCTATATTTTTTCCAAAGTTATTTTTCCTAATTTTCCATTTTTAAATTCGTCTAATATGATTTTAGATGTTTTCTCATCATCTACATTTCCACCAGAAATAATACAACCTCTTTTTCTTCCTATTTCCAACATAATTTCATAAATATTAAAATTTTCTTCATTATCTTTGTTTAATATTTCTTCTATATATTCATTTGTTAATCCATATCTTGTACAAAGTTTTTCTCTTTCATTTTCTAATAAATATTTAACTAATTTATATGCTATTTCTGTTCTTTCTAATACTTCTTCTTTTATTGTTCCTGTAAAACTAAGTTTTAAAGCAACCTCTTCACTGTCAAACTTAGGCCATAATACACCTGGTGTGTCTAACAATTCTATTTTCTCATTAATACGTATCCATTGTTTCTTTTTGGTTACTCCTGGTTTATTTCCTACCTCTGCTGTACTTTTTTTAGCTATTCTATTTATAAATGATGATTTTCCTACATTTGGTATTCCTATTATCATTGCTTTAATTTTTTTGCCAACTCTACCTTTAGCTATTTCTTTTTCTTGTTCTTTTTCCATTACTTTTTCTATTCTTTTTACAAAATTATTTATTCCTTTTCCAGTATTAGAATCGACTAGTACTGCTGGAATTCCTTGGTTTTCAAAATATGAAACCCATTTTATATTTTCTTTTTCATCTGCTAGGTCACTTTTATTTAATACAATTATTCTTTTCTTATTTTTTGTTATTTCTCCTATATCTGGATTTCTACTTGCCATTGGTATCCTAGCATCTAATAATTCTATTACTATATCTACTAATTTTAAATCTTCCATTATCTGTCTTCTTGTTTTTGCCATATGTCCTGGATACCAGTTGATTACATTTTTATGTAACCCCTTATCTTGATTTTCACTCATTTTTATCACCTTCTTCTTTTGATAATTCGTATAATTCTTTTTCATCTTTTCTATCTATTCTAATTAGTTCTTGAAAATGTGACCAAGATAATTCGGTCGGCACTGCTGACCATATTGGATATAACTCATAAAATTTACGCATTCTTCTAATACTAACTGGCGAAAATCCACTGCCAAACTCTTTACTTAATTTTATAGACAATGTATCTATTATTCTCTTTCCATAACTAGCTTTAGTACTATTATTAGATAATTCATAAGTAATTTTTCCAACATACCAATATACTTCTGTCATTGTAGTATCGATATGTTTGATCATTTTTTCTCTTGCACTTATTATCTTACTTCGTATATCCTGATAAATATTTTCAACATCAATTATATCATTTTCATTATTTACTTTCATTTCATTTTCCTTCTTCAATATTATCACATCCTTTCATTTTTACAAGAGGAGTTGCAATAAATCGTAATAACCAGTTAGTTATGATTTTATTAGAAACATTCTCTTTATTATTAATTTCCATTACCTTCTTTTTTAGTATCTGTTAATATTTTATCTTTTCAGCATTATTTAGTACATCAAGTTGATATTTTGCAATTATATTTAATATTTTAATAGGAAGTTAAAGAGGAGTTCTCAGCTCCTCTTTTTCTTTTGTTACAATGTTCTATAATTATTTTTATCTGCCCTTTCATCCAATTCTCTATCAAATTTTTGATTTGTATAAAACCAATCTGTTTTCTTATCTTTAGGATGTGCTTTTCTATTCTTATCTGCTATTAAATCAAGCATAACAGCAACTGGTAATATAATTCCTACCATTGATACAAATAAATTCATATAGATATTTACATCACCAGTAATTGCACCAGTAATTGTCTGTATATTATTTGCAACATCTACACCAAAATATATTCCATATGCTAATAAATATAGTAATCCACCAACTATTTTTCTCTTTATTACTAAAATGATACATAATAAAACAACAAATAATAATATTACTTCCATTTGTTCATTTAAAGGTGTTAGTCCTGCTATATCCCATTTAAATTGTGCAGCAAGTGCAACTATTACTCTTAATATCAAAAACATAGCCATAAACATTACTAATATCCATGTTGAGAAATTTTTCATTTGTTTCCTCTCCTTTTTAAAGGTAAAGGTAAGCTAAAACTTTTCCTTTACCTTTATTTATAATCTTAAATTAATCTACAAAATCAAAGTCATCTTTAAATTTTTCTTTAAATATTTCAAATACTTTGTTTAAAGTGTCTTCATCATCAATAGAAACATAAGATTCTTCATCTGAATCTTCATCTGTATCTTCTACTTTTAAGATAACAACTTCCCCTTCTTCCTCTTCTCCTTCTTCAGTTACTGGTAATAGTACCACATATTCTTCATTATCTAATTCTACTAAATCTAAAAATTCAAATTTAACCTCGTTTCCATCTTCATCATTTAATATTATGATATTATCTAATTCTTCATTTTCGTTCATTATTGTTCTCCTTTCAAATTTATTATTTATAATTTTAATTATAATAACATATCTAACTATTTTTTGAAATAGTATTTTTAAATTTATTTAAATAAATTTCTAAAATATATACTGCAGATATAGTATCAACTATATTTTTCTTTTTATTCTTTTTTACATCTAAAAAATTCATTGTTCTATGAGCTTCCACTGTTGTTAATCTTTCATCTACTGTTTCTATTTTCATTTTATTATATTTACATTTTAGTTTATGGATAAATTCCTCTGTTATCTCAGCTCTTTTTGACATTGTACCATTCATATTAAATGGCATTCCAACTACTATTGTGTCTACTTCATATTTTTCAAATATTTCATCTAATTTTTTAAGTATTACTTTATCTGAACCATTTCTTGTAATTGTCTCTAATCCTTGAACTGTTATATTTAATTCATCTGTAATTGCTATTCCAACTCTTGCTTCTCCATAATCTATACCAAGTTTTCTCATACTAATCTTCTAATCCTATATATTTTTTTACCATTTTTTCTAATAATTCGTCTCTTTCTACTGTTCTTATTTTATTTCTCGCATCTTTGTGACTTGTTATATATGTTGGATCTCCTGATAAAATATATCCAACTATTTGATTTATTGGATTATATCCCTTTTCTACTAATGCTTCATACACTTCTTTTAGTATTTCTTGACATTTAACATTTTGCTCTCTTTCTACTTTAAAGCTCATTGTTTTATCAAATTCCATTATAGCATTCCTCCTTTTTATATATTAGTTATATCACTTTCATTTGGGTCAGCATTATCTAAATACTCTTCTAATTTCTTTAATACTTCTTCTAATCCTGTTCCCTTGTAATATGATGATATTACAAAATTTAATCTTGGGACAGCTATTTCTTTTTCCATCTCTTTAGTTAGCTTCTTCCTTGAGTTAACTTCTAAATTTAATTCTTTTATTTCATCTTCTGTCAAATGTATTTGCATTGCTTCTATTTTTTCTTTTATGTCATTTAAGAAATCTGCAACCGCATTTGCTTCAACTCCCGAAAAAGCTATAACAAATTTAGGTCCCATATATCTTACAAAAACATATTCTTGTGATAAATTTTCATAAACAAAATCACTAATTGCTGTTATTACTTTGTTTCCTAGTTCCCTTGAATAATCTTTGTTAATTTGCACGATATTTGTTATCTTAAACATACATATTGTTGAAATTGTATATTGGTCTATTATTTTTTTACCTTCTCCATATAAATATTCTTCTGAATATAGACCAGTAAACAAATCTTTTCTTACTATTGTTTCTAATGTTTTTTGATGTACAACTGTTTTTAATACTGAAACAATATTTTCTTTTATTACTTCTAATACCGTTGTATCAACATTATCAAAGTCATGTGGTGTTCCACTTTCTATTATCCAATACCCAATATATACATTATCAATATATAGAGGAAAAAATATAGCAGATTTTGCCCTTCCGAATTCCATTTGTTGATATGGTAATCTTTCATTTTCACTATTTACTGTTACATATTTTGGTGTTGCAGATTCTATACTATCTTTAAACATATCTACATCTTGTAAAGATTTTAATGCCTCCCAATGTTTATGATCTACATTTGATGCTTTTACTTGATATTCAGCTCCATCAAATACTACTATTGTAGAGTATTTTATTTCATATCTTTCTATCAAAATATCATTTATTTTTTTGATTTTTTCATCAACTGTAGATGTTTCACCAATTGCATTCATAAAATCTTGTACAACATATAAATTTGTTATTTTTTGATTTAAATTTCTGAATTTTTGTATTTTTTTATGTATTCTTACATTATAGAATATTAGTCCAATTACTATTAAAACTAATATAACAACTACTGCTATCATAACCACTTGGTTCTTTCCTCCTTGCTTTATTAATAATTATTTTTCATCTGATTTAGAGTATTATTCATACTTGGTGAAAAACTATTTGTATTTGTATAACCTCCAACTGTTGGTGGTCTATAATTTGCGTTTCCTGCTTGATATAACATATTTCCTAATTCTCTTAAAGATTGCATAAATGTTTTTGAATAGCCTTTTAATGTTACATTACATTCTATAACACCTTCTAAATATTTTGTATAGACATCTTGATCAAAAGGAATTGTTACATATCTTACTGTATTTCTATCAAATAATTCTGTCATAAACGACATTGAAGGATCATTGTAAAATGCCATTCCACCTATTATGGTTCTATCTGTTACTCCTTTTAGCTTTACTGCCTTATTAAGCACTATTCTTATTTTCTTTTCATCTAAAATATTTTTAGCTTTTAATTCTCGTAAAAAAGCTGTTAACGGTTGTATTGTCAATACATCTAATGTTTGGACTAAATATATTTCTTGTGCTTGTTCAAAATATCTATATGGCGTATCAAAATCTGTGTCTATTAAAATTAATGAATGATTCTGAAGTAATGTTTCAAGTATTTTATCTGTATGTACAATTTCTTCTCCCTCATCTGGTAATGATGTATATACTGTAAGATTTTGATTTACTTTTATTCCTCTTGCTTCTCCATTTGCTAAACCTTGTATTGAATTTGCAGCTATTTCTCTTAATTCTTCTTCATTCTTTGTATAAATATAATATGAATTCCTATTTTGAGTTGTATCAAGTATTGCTACATTTATTCCTGATGTTGATAATAATTCTGCTAAATTATTTACTATAAATGATGTTCCATTTTTTCCAGTTCCTATAAATGTTGCTATTTTTTTGCCTGGTACCAAATATCTTGATAAATCTATTTTTTCTGTCTGTATATCGTTATTTTCTCTTCTTGGTGCATCTCTTACTACATTACTAGGTGTAAAATTATTCATATTGTAATTTTGTTCTTCGTTTCTATATGTATTAGAGATGTTTGATGCCTCTTGAGTATTTATATTGGTATTTTCAAATGTTCTAACTTCTGGTTCTTCATTATACTCTTCACCAACTCCAGGTAAAATTGTTTCTTTTTCCTCTTCTATTGGCTCTGGTTCTAATCCTGGTAATATTGAAACTTCTTCTACACTTGAATCTGTACTTACATTTTTCTTTGGTCTTCCTCTTCCTCTTTTTACTTGTGGTGTAGTACTTGGCTCAGGAAGTGGATTTTTTCTTGGTCTTCCTCTTCTTTTCTTTGGTGCTTCTACAACTGGCTCTACTACTTCTTCTATAGGTTGTATTTCCTGGAAAGACTCTTCTTCTATATTATCTAATTCTGGTTCTTCTACTTCTGGTATTGGTACTTGTACTTGTTTTGGTGCTTTATTTCTTGCTAATTTTTTAGCTCCACTTACATCTACTGCTGAAGGAATAACTACTGGTTTAGACATTCTTTTTTGTTTTGGCTCAAGTAATTTTTCACTAGGTCCTTCATCTATATCTAATTTTTGATTTTTTCTTAATCTATCTGATACACTACTATTGAATGACATTACTTGTTGGTATTTTGGTGATCTTTCTTCTAAAACTGCTCTTACATTTAAAGGTAAAAATTTACTTATAATTCTTAATTGTGTATCATTATACTGTGCTGCTATATTATCAAAACTCTCTAAATATTTATCTTCATTTTTTCCTAATCTTTTATAATGAGCTAAAATATTCTGGATTTCTATCTCACTAACATCATTTTCGTTTTCACTTTGATAACTTACATTTTCTGAATCTATTTGATAGTAAATTTTTGCTTCTTTTTTAGAACGTGGTCTATTTATCAATTTGCATACTTCTTCTACACTTCTATCTGCTCCTAATACTGCATTATATACACCTATTCCAAATAATTTAACTAGCATTTCTTCTGATTTTACTCTTCTATCTGAGCAAATCAAAATTATTGGTATATCATCTCCTTTTAAATTTGATGCTTCATCACTTATACCATCTAATTTTTCAAATATAAATTTATCTATTTGGTCATATTGTGTATGTGTAAAAGCCTCTAACTCTTCGCTTATAACAATTCTGTCATAAGTTTTGTCTTTTTGTATTTCTTTCAATATTGCATTAAAGTAATATACATTTTTATATGAAATGATTTGTTTATAGTCTTTTTGATATCTCTTAACTATTGATTCTGAGATTTCTTCATCACTCACTGCAAATAGTACTTTCATTTGTTACCCCCTTCCAAACTTTACAAACACCGCAAATGCTAATGGTAAAATTTGGCATATTATTAATATTGTTACAAATGTAACTATTAAAGCCATACCTTTTTCTAAAGTATCAAGTTTTCTAATACCAATTATGTATTGATGTATAGCTCCTATAGCAATCCCTAAGAAACATAGAGGTATACTATAAATTCTTACTAAATTTAATATATATGCAACTAATCCATATACTTCTGAACCATATTTTTCTTGATAATCTTCTAATGATTTTGTAGCATTATCTTTTATTTCTATTATTTTACTTTCTGTTTCTTCATCTATAGCTTGTTCTGCTCCATATACATTTGTTGCTATAAAAAATGCTCCAATTATTATTACAATTATGGCAGATATTAGTAGTGCTTTTTTCATATCATTTTAAGCCCCTTTCTAAAGTCTTTTAGCCTAAATCTTTTATTTAAAGCCTTATACCCTTATATCATACAATAAATTCAAAAAAATATCAAGGAATTTTTTATAATTTATTATATAAATATTCCATATGTTTATATACTGCATTTGCCCAGTTTTTATCTGTTGCATATTTCTTATTTACTCCAGTCAATGTTGCTCCATTATAATATTTTCCTGACGCTTGTTCTCCATCATAAATTGATGTTCCTTTTGGGTTTAAATAGTATTTTACAAATACTCTTGCTATTAAATCTATACTTTCAGAATAATTTGAAAATTCATATGCACTATTATATGGACTTGAATCATATGCTCCATATCCAAATAAATTGTATTTATCTTTTGATATTTTTGATGTTCCCCATCCACTTTCATGTATTGCTACTGCTGCTACAAATACACCATTTATATTATATTGTTCTTCTATATAATAAAAATATTCCGCATTTTTTTCCATCACTTTGTTTACATCTTTACTGTCTGTTAATATCTTTTTAAATTGTTCTAAACTAAGTCCACTTGGTTTATTAAGTTCAATATCAAAACTTAAAGGAGTTATTGTTCCACTATTATTATCTTCTTCATTATTCTTTTCTACTACTACTTCTTCTTTATTTACATATGTAGTATTTTCTATTTTTATATATCCTCTTATCCCTTGTCCTGTTATTTGATACCACTCACCATCTATTCCTACAACTGTTAATTCTACATCTTTTCCTAGTGTAGCTACTTTTTCAGATGTAATATTAGGTTCTAATTTCACTTCCACTCTATCTGATATTGTATATACCTTATCTCCTTGTTTTACTTTGTATGTACTTCCTGCTCCTTGTCCGATTTCTACTATTTTATTTACTGCTGCTTTTGTTACCTTACTACTTATCTGCTCTTCTGAGACTACTTGTCCATTTTCATATGTTATTTTTGTAACTACTTCTTGTTTTCCTTCTCTTCCTTCTTGAATTACCTGTATTACCCCTTTTGGCAATTCTTGATTTGCTTCATATTTTGTTATATATTCTAAATCTACTTCTTCTGTTATATATTCTTCGCTTAAATTGTTTTCAGTATTTGCTTTTATAATTTCATCTATATTTACTAATTCTTTATTACTTATTTTAACATCAGTAACTTGTGATACTGCTTCTTTTGCTAATACTTCACTTTTTACAAAGAAATAGTTATAAAATATTAACAAATACAATAAAACTAAAATACCGCCAAAAAATATTATTATATTTTTTAATGATATTCCTTTCCTTCTTTTTTCTTTTGATTTCATACTATCACCTATTATAATTCTACATTTTTGAGTCTATTTTGTCAACGAAAAAACCTCTAAAACCCCACTAGTCACTAAATTGTAATATAGTTTTAATATTTCTGTAACAAAAAAAAACACTTCTAAGATTAAACTTAGAAATGTTTTCTATAACATTTTAGGAAGGAGGTAATATCTTACTCCAATATTCTGGTATATCTTCATAATTATCAAGTTTTTCGCATCCTCCAAAACAACTCTCACCATCTGGTACTTTTAACATTTCTATTTTCTCATTCCAAAATTATTATCTTGTATTTTTAGTACTAATAATTTGATATATTTTATTTTAAAATTTCGATACTTCCTATGTAATTTGCTCCAACTTCTTCATCCCATGTATGCGTATTTGCTAATTTAATCTTATAATTATTATTTCCCATTAAACTCTCATATGGTTCTTGGATATTTAAGTATAAATCGTAGTTTCCAGATTTTATATCTTCTGGTAATTCTTCTGAAATTGTAAATTCATAAAATCCATCTTGTTCTTTTTCCCTTATATCAATAGTAGTTTTTATACTATATTTTTCATTATCACTTTTTAAAATTAATACTATTTGTTTTTCTCTTACAATGTTTCCAAATCCTACATTTTCTATTTTCAATTTTACTTCCATGTCTCCTGCGTTAGAAATATCTATATCTGAATTTTTTAAAACTAATCTATATCCTAAATGATCTTGTATATATTTATAGCCTGTTTCATTGTTATATATGCCTTTTCCTGTATATGTAGATTCTTTCCATTTTTCTTTAACTTCTCTATCATATGTTTTATTCATATATGTACAATGTCTTTTTTCCATATCAGGAATTGCATTTTCTAAATTAGTATATTCACTATCTTTATTTTGGCATTCTCCTCCAAAAAGAGTATACATTGTTTGTTTTTCTTGCCAATTTAAACTCTCCTCTCTTTCTTCTTTAAATGTTCCTAAATCTGTAGCAGACGCCAAATATCCATCATTATGAAGCCCCAATCTTGCTATTTTCTCACTTGAATATGCATTTAATTTTGTAACTGTATTCATATTTCCTGTATAATCTGTTATAAAACTTGGTCTTCTTAAATTTATTTGTATTTTTTCTGGTACTATATCTAATAATTTTTCTATCAATGCATTTCTTTTGCTTATATCTTCATCATATTTTCCACTATGCCATTCTCCATACGAACCTAAAAATCCTGCTTCTACTACTAAAATTATATCCTCATTTTCTATATATACATTTTTCAATCTATCTATCTGACTTAATATTTCCTCAAATTCTGGTTCTGGATTTTCTACACCTTTACTATCATATACTACTCTAAAGATCACTTGATAACCATATTGTCTCATTATTGAAAAATATTGATTTATATCCTCGATTTTTTTATTTGATATTTGTGTATTTTCCACAAAATTTATTAAATTTAACTGAAAAGAAATTATTGATACATCTGTATCCTCTTGGCTTATATCTTTTATTATATCCTCGAAATCTTTAAAATCTTCATCTTCAGTTTTAAGTTCTACTTGTACTAATTTATAAAAACCTCTATCCGGATTTCTTAATGTTTCTTTACTTTCTTCATACAAATTTACAAATTTTTCATATTTTCCCAAAATTTTTATTTCATTACCCTTAGCTTCTTCTGTTTTTTCTTTGCTTTCCTTTGCTTGCGTTATTATTCCATTTTCGCCTGTTAACATAGTAATCGACACTCCAGCTAAAATAATCAAAACAATAATTGTAATTACAAGCGCTATTAATGTAATTCCTTTTTGTTCTCTCTTTTCCATTTTTCCTCCAATTATTCTAAGCATAATTATTTAAATAAATCTTTTCCCATTATTATTATAAATAATGGGAATTCCTTATCTACGTATTTCTATATTAACTTTTACTCCCTTGCACGCCAAACATCTGGTATTGCTAATTGTAAACTTCCTGCATCTATTAAATCTAATAATTCATCACATGATCCAAAACATGACGTTCCTGTTACTCCTTCTCTTTCCCATAATGCTGGTGCTGATGTTATTATATCTAAGCCATAAAATGTAAAGCTAAAATCTGTTACCTTTTGATTGTTATCAAATATTGTATTTGGTATTGAAACTATTTCTGGACATCTATAAAATGCATATGAAAAATTAGTAACTTCTAGATTATTTTTAAATAGGTTTTCTGGGATACTTTGTAATCCTTCACACCCTTTGAATACTTCACTGAAATTTGTCACTTTTTGATTATTTGCAAATAAGTTTTCTGGGATACTTTGTAGCCCTTCACACCCTTTGAATACTCCACTGAAATTTGTCACTTTTTGATTATTTACAAATAAGTTTTCTGGGATACTCGCTAATGAACTACAGCCACTAAAAGTATCTTCAAATGTCTCAGCATTTACAGCCTTTTCAAATAAGTTTTCCGGAATAGTTGTTAATGAACTACAGTCCTCAAAAATATCCCTAAAATTTACTATAGTATCAGGAATATTACTAAACAAATCTCCAGGTATACTTGTTATACTCGCACAACCTTGAAATAAATATTCCATATTATCACTAAAATTTATAAATGTATTTTCACTTGGACTTGGTATTGCTCCTGATAAATTTGTACATTGTGAAAATTCATATTTTTCACAACCTATTTCTCCCCAAGATTTTAATGCTATTAATTTTTCATATTGTTCTGGATGATTTCCATGTTCCTCGCTAAATTGATATGTACAAAAATAGCTACATTTTCCACTAATTTTTATATCATATTCTCCTGCTGTATCATATGTATGTTTAGGGTAATCTGGTAAATCTTCTTCACTATTTATAGTTTCTACAGCACTACCATCTCCCCAATCAACAGTAAAATTACTATCTCCACTACTTAATGAAATTGGTAACATCAACTCATCTCCGGCATTTACCTTCCATGTTGTTATAAAATCCTTACTTTTTGTTAAACCAATTTTTTCATTCATTGAATCTTCAATTTGTTGAAGCCTTGCTTTCTCATCTTCAGTTGCCTCTTCTGTTTCCTTTTTTGCATTACGTGCTTGTGATAGTATTCCATTCTCACCAGTTAGCATAGCAATTGATACTCCTGCTAATATTAGTAAAACAATTATGTATAGGAAATTACTGATGGTTAGCCAGCAAAAAAGTTTCCTTTAGATTACCTTTCTTAT
>CALXZU010000007.1 GCA_944393325.1 uncultured Clostridia bacterium | reverse complement strand
ATCTATTTTTATTAATTATTTTTTGTTAATATTTATATATTAATATTATTTTTAAAAAATGGGTGAACTACTTCTTATGAGAAAAAAGTAAATTTTTGTTACATACTATAAACTATAATTTTTAATAATTATTAGTCAAAAAAAATTAGAGTAATTAAATATTATTACTCCAACTTTTTATTCATTATTTTTATCTTTTATATTTATTTTTCCTTTTTCTTAAATACAAAAAATTTACTAAATACATAATTTACAATAACAACCATTACTTGTGTAACTATTTTAGAAATTACATCATTTATATGTAGAACTTTTACCATTAAAGCAAATGTTCCAACATCACACAAAATTCCTGATAGTATTCTTGCTGTAAAAAATGATGCACATTCTTTAAGTAATTCTTTCTTACCTTTTGTTTTACTATCAAATACAAATATTTTATTTGTTGTATAAGCAAAAATAACTGAACAAAGCCATGAAAGTGCACTACTTATTACTTCATCTATATGAAATACTCTTGCAAATATAAAATATGATATAAAATTCACACCAGTAGCAAGTACTCCAAAAAATAAATAATTTATTATTTCTTTAAATTCTGTATAAATATCCTTTATATCTTTCCATTTTAAGTGTTTCCAGTCTACTTCTTTTAATTTCTTTAATTTTTCCATTTCTACTCTTTTTCCTCTTTTCTTTTTAAGTCATTAAATCTATCTTTATATTGATTTAGTTTTATTTCAAAATCTTGTTTTTCTTTCTTTATCACTGTTTGTAAAATTAGCCCTCCAAAAAATGACTGTATTGAACATATAAAGAAAAATACACTCGCTACAAATGATGGCATTTTTGGTACTAATCCTGTTTTTATATAATCAATTAGTACAGGTATTAAAAAACATAGTCCAATTATAGCAAATACTACTGCAAGCCAGCAAAAAAACGAAAATGGTTTATAATTTTTATATAAAGTCATTATTGTTTTAATTACTTTTGCACCATCAATATAGGTGTTTAATTTTGATTCACTTCCCTCTGGTCTATCTCTATATTCTATTATTACATTTTCTATATTCATATTTTTATCTAATGCATGTATTGTCATCTCTGTTTCTATCTCAAATCCTTTTGATAATACCGGAAATGTCTTTACAAATTCATAACTAAAAGCTCTATATCCTGTCATTACATCTCTTACATCTGATTTATAAATCATATTTATTAGTTTCCTAACTAACATATTTCCAGTATTATGAAATGGTCTTTTGTTTTCTGTAAAATATGTTGATGACAATCTATCTCCTACTACCATGTCTGCATTTTTTTCTAATACAGGTTCACACATTTTTTTTGCAAACTCTGCTGGATAAGTATCATCTCCATCTGTCATTATATAACACTTAGCATCTATATCGCGAAACATGCTTCTTATTACATTTCCTTTTCCTTGTTTTCTTTCATATCTAACAATTGCTCCTGCTTTTCTTGCTATTTCATCTGTTCCATCTTTTGAATTATTATCATATACATATATTGTTGCTTCTGGAAGTTCTTTTTTAAAATCTTCAATTACTTTTTTTATTGTTTTACTTTCATTATAACATGGTATTAATACTGCTATTTCGTCCATTTTTTACCTTCCCTCATTTTCTTCTTTTTTATTATTCTTTATCCTCATCTTTTATATTTATTTTTTTATCTACTATATATTGAGGTCTTCTCTTTGTTTCATCATATATTCTTCCAATATATTCTGACATTATCCATATAGATAATAATTGCACCCCTGCAAAAAATGTTATTGCAACCATTGTAGATGTCCAACCTGCTGATAAATTATTTAATTTGAATATATAAGATATTAATGCATAAATTAGTATTAATATTGATATTACAATAGATAAAATACCTAATGCTCCTACTAATTTTAATGGTTTTGTTGAAAAACTTATAATTCCATCTGATGCTAGTTTTAACATCTTTTTTAATGGATATTTAGTCTTTCCTGCAAAACGTTCTTGTCTTTCATATTCATAAGGCATTTGTTTAAATCCAACCCAACTAAATAATCCTCTTAAAAATTTATTATGCTCTGGCATATTGTTTACTACATCTACTACTTTTCTATCAACTAATCTAAAGTCTCCTGTATCTTTTGGTATTTCAACATCTGACAATGCATTTAATGTTTTATAAAACATTTTTGCTGTAAATAATTTAAATGCTGATTCACCTTTTCTTGTCTTTCTTTTTCCATATATTACTTCATTTCCTTCTTCCCAATATTTAAGCATATCAGGTATTAATTCCGGAGGATCCTGAAGATCTGCATCTATTATTATAATTGCATCTCCTGTTACTTCTTTTAACCCTGCTGTCACTGCTGCTTGATGTCCAAAGTTTCTTGAAAAAGATATTACCTTTACATTTTCATCTTCAGAAGCAATATTTTCTAATATTTCTAATGTTTTATCTTTACTTCCATCATTTATAAATATAATTTCATAATCATATTTTTCTAATCCTTTTAATATCTTTTGTACTCTTTCATAACATTCATTTGCAACTTCTTCTTCATAATACATTGGTATTACTAATGATACTTTCTTTTTTTCCATCTTCTATTCCTCCAACTTTACAATTAATTACTTTTTATTTACTATTACTACTTTTTCAAATCTTCTTTAGTTCCTATATTTTTTAACCTTTCTTTAGTTTTATTTATTATTACATCAATTCCAATTACTGAAATAGGAATTAAAATAATTATATAAGGAATTATATATCTTGATTTTGTCTCCCACATTATATGGAATAAAAAACCACCTAAAAATACTAAAGCAAGTAATATATATTCTTTATTCAATCTTTTTAAATTTATAATTACAACAGCTATTGCTCCAATAAAAATAATAAATATCAATGCTTTTTGGTATATTTTACTTAAATTATAAAACCTTCCATTTAAAATACGGTTTGCTACAAAATATTCTTCTATATTTACATTTTCATCCCATTTAGTATTATAAAATTTATATTCATAAGTAGGTTCAGCCCAAGTTGTAACTATTTTATCTTTATAAAATCTTATTGTATATACTGGGTTTTGTAATAAATATTTCATTCTTTCTTTTAAATCTATTTTAACTTTTTCACTTAAGTTTAATACTTCTTTTTCTTCATCATTCATTAAATGGTATACTGTATCTCCCATTTCATTATTATACCAACCATTTGCATACTCACCTTCACTCATCCCCATATATAAATATGGAATTGTTGAAAAAGATTTTTCAGTTGATAAATCATATTTTTTTACAAATATATTTTTTATAATACTATTAGGAATTGTAATTATTAGAACAAATAATATTAAAACTCCTATCTTTATTAATATTTCTTTTTTACTTCTTTCTTTTTTGTCTAATAAACTTATAAACCAATATATATCTATTGCTATTGCAAAAATAATATAATTCATTCTTAACATACATGCAATTAAAAGTAAAATTCCAGAAATTATACCATCTCTTATTTTATCATTTTTCTCATACTTTATTGCCCAGAACACTGCCCATACCGCAAATGGTAAACCTAAAAAATCACCATATACGAATGTAACTAACATTATCATAGGAATAAAACTTAAACTAAGTATAAAAAATAATATTTTACTCCATTTGTCTTCTTTACTCAGATTTCTTGTTATAAAATAAAGACCAATTACTGTAAATACATTCGCAATTATATTTAAATATTGTAGTATAACAAAATTAGTTGTTCCAAAAATTTTAAATATTAAAGCAATAAATGCAATCAAAGGTATTTGTTGTGGATAATAGCTAATATAATTTCTGCAATATTCTGATAACTCATTTCCAGAATTCATTTCATTTGCTATTACTATTAATTGTTCAGAATCCGCATATGGTATAGTAACCGAATTGTTTATCCAAAATATTTGGATTCCAATATATAACATCAGTGCAATTATAATAAAAAATATTTTTATCTTTTTTCCTATTTTTATTTTTTCTAGCTTATAACTCACAAAGATTATAAGTCCAATTATTATAAAGCTAATGATTAAATTAAAAATCCCATAATATTCTATATTTGAAACTTCATTATTTTCAATATTATTTATATAAAATATATTACAAATTAAAACTATTCCAATTGCAATAATTGATAGAAAACAAATTATTTTCTTCCCCAATTTGCTTATCATTTTATTCCCCTTTGTTTTTCTATTTAATTTAACTATTCTCTAAATAAATCTCCTACTGGTTTTTTAGTATGTATTCTTTTTATTACTTCTGCAAATAATGGTGCAATAGATAATATTGTTATTTTATCAATTTGTTTTTCTTTATCTAATGGTATTGTATTTGTTACTACTAATTCTTTTATTTCTGAATTTTTTATTCTTTCTATAGCTGGTCCTGATAAAACCCCGTGCGTACATCCTGCATATATTGCTTTTGCACCAAACTTATTTAATACTTTTACAGTTTCCATCATAGAACCTGCTGTATCTATTTCATCATCAAATATAATTGCATTTTTGTTTTTGACATCTCCAATTATTGTACTTGCTATTGCTCTATCATCATTTCCTTCTCTTCTTTTGTCTACTAAGGCTATTGGGCAATTAAAATATTCTGAATATTTATATGCTTTTTTAGAGCTTCCTGCATCTGTTGCAACAATTACCATATTATCTAATTTCTTTTGTCTAAAATAATCTTCTAATATATATTCTCCTGTTAATCTATCACAGTTAATATTAAAATAGGCTTGTATTGCAGGATTATGCAAGTCACATGTAATTACTCTTGTTGCTCCTGCAGCTTCTATTATTTCTGCCATTAATTTTGCTGTTATAGGAACTCTTGCTTGATCTTTTTTATCCGATCTTGAATATGGAAAATATGGAAGTACTACATTTATGTTTTTTGCAGATGCTCTTTTTACTGCATCTATCGTAATTAATAATTCCATTATTCTTTCATTTACTGGTGGAGTTGTCGTTTGAACAACATATACGTCTTTTTCCCTTACTGTTTCTAATATTTGAACAAAATTATTATCATTTTTAAATTTCATGTGTTTAATTTTTCCAACCTTTATTCCTAAACAGTCACATACTTCTTTTGTAAACTCTTCTGCTGTTGGACATGCAAAGACTTTTAAATTTCCCATATCTTTTTCCATGTTTTACTCCTTTCAAAAACAAGGCAACTTAAATTCCTTACAAAGAAGGACTTTTAGTTGCCCAAAGTTTTATTATAATTCTTCTGCAAATCCTTTTTGTAGCTTTTTAAATATAAAATATCCTATTACAGTTAAAACTATTGATGCACCTAATAATATTAAAAGTATTTTCATATTAGGCATTTGATGATAATAGAATATATCTCTATATGCATTTATTAAATGTGTCATCGGATTTAATTGTACTATTATTTGTAATGTATGTGGTAATTGTTCTAATTTATATACTATTGGTGTTCCATAAAATGCTGCCATTAAAATAACCCCTATAATATGCTCTAAGTCTCTAAAATATACTGTTACTGATGATACTATAAATCCTATTCCTAATAATAAAACATATTGAATTAGCAATATAAAAGGATATAATAATATATACCAAGATAATCCCACACCTGAGAATATTACAAATGCAAGTATTATTATTGTTGATATTACAAAATTTACTGCCCCACTTGTTACTACTGATATTGGAAGTATTTCTCTTGGAAAATATACTTTTTTTATAATATCTGCATTTCCTATAACAGTAAATGCTGCTTGTGTTATTGCTGTTGTAAAATATGTCCATGGTATTAATGCTATACAAATATATATTGGATATGTTTCATCTCCACCAGCAAGTAATGCTCCAAATATTACTGAATATACAAGTAATTGTAAAAGTGGATTTAAAAATGACCACATTATTCCAAGTATTGAATTTTTATATCTTCCTCTTATTTCTTTTTTTACGTTTGTTTTCAATAATTCTCTGTAATTATATATCTTTTTAAATATATTCATTTTTCTTCCTTTCCTACATTGTTACTTTTAAATATTCATCTACAACTTCGTCTGTATTTCCATCCATTCTAACTTGTCCATCATAAAGCCACACTGCTCTATCACATAGATTTTTTACAGAATCCATACTATGAGTAACAAATACCATCGTTTTTCCTTCTTTTTTTAATTCCCTCATTTTGTTAAAACATTTTTCTTGGAAATGTTGGTCTCCTACTGATAATATTTCATCTATAAGCAAAATATCTGCATCTACATTTATTGCAACAGAAAATGCAAGACGCATATACATTCCTGATGAATATGTTCTTACTGGGTTATCTATAAAGTCTTGTAATTCTGAAAATTCTATAATTTTATCAAGTCTTTCATCTATTTCTTTTCTAGTTAATCCGAAAATAGATGAATTAAAATAAATATTTTCTCTACCTGAAAAGTCAGGATGAAAACCTGCACCCAATTCTAACAAAGATGTTAATTTTCCTTTTGTCTCTATTGTTCCTTTATTAGGAAAAATAATTTGTGTCATTAATTTTAATAATGTTGATTTTCCGCTTCCATTAACGCCAATCAATGCTACTGTTTCACCTTTTTTTATATCTAAATTTATGTCTTTTAATACTTCTCTTTTTTCTCTTCTTTTATTTCTTGCAAAAAATAACATTCTTTCTTTTAATGTATTTGCTCTATCATAATAAATATTAAAACTTTTATATACATGATCTACTTTAATTGCTATATCATTATTTTCATTCATTTATTTCTTAACTCCTTTTGAAAATTAATTCTTTGTAATTATATCATAATTTCCCTTATTGTCAAATCTTTTTAAACAAAGAAACAAGGGTATCCTAAAATAGGTACCCTTATATATTTCTTATATTAATTAACACGTTTTTTGGCATGAATGTTTGTGCTAATTCCTATAAATAAAGGCATACTTAAAAACATTGGATAAATATATCTAAATTCACCTGATACTGGTGATGCAAGACATGTTAAATATAATATTACTACTGGTATAAACATAATTAATTTATCATATTTCTTTTTATAAATATTATAAAATACTAAAAATAACATACACCAAAATACAAACCCTATATTTGCAATTAGACTTACAATTGGTATTTGCTTTTCATAAATAGCATTTATCATATCATCAATCATAGGAATTTCAATAATCGGTTCTTGCTTTAAATCCATAAACTGTTCTTGTTCAAATGGTGATTTATACACACTTGTTGCTATAGGATATGTTTCAATTTCTGGATAATAATATCCATAAGTATTTCCCACTAATGCTTCTAATGTTTCTCCTGGATATTTGATCGCTAATTTTATATATAATTTTATCAAATTTAATTTGTCTTGATTAAAAGTTCCATCATTAAAAGTATTTTTAACTGGATCTGATATTGTTGGTGAATAGCTCTCTTTTGCTACATCAATATCTATATATTGACCAATTAAATCTTTTTCTTCTTTAGATAATTCATCTTCTTTATATTTTACAACCCTTGCCATCTGTTGAATTGGGATTGATAACATTTCTCTTGGTGAACTTTTGGCTATATTCAACATATTGAACACTGGTCCTGTTATAATATAATAAAATACAATTGGTAAGCCCATCATTAAAAGTATTTGTTTCCAATATTGTCTTCTAAAAAACAGTACAAATGGTAATGTTAAAATAACAATATAAACACCATTATTTCTAAAAAACAATACACATATCGTAATTAATATAAAAAATATTACATTTCTTTTTTTACTAAAAAACTGTTCCTTATTTTCTGCCATTTCTATAATTCCAATTAAAAACCATATCATAAACATCGCAAATGGTATATCTTTCCATACTGCGATACTTAATTGTGGTACAAATGGAATAAATGCAAATGCTAAAAATGTAAAAATTTTAATTATAGGATTTATATTTTTCTTTCCCATATAATAAATTACAAAAGATAATGTTATTGCACAGAACACCATTTGCAATAAACTATATATAGCTATTCCAAAATTATAATTACCCGTTATTGCATTTCCTATTTTCACAATTGTAGTCATGATAAATGTGTGTAATACTGGATGATGATTATTATATGGTATTTTTCCTAATCCCTGCATTAATTGATAATGTGTATCATAAGATGTAATACCTGGATAATAATTTAAAAAGTATGGAAGCCAAAATATAAAAAGCAATAAGGCAACTGTAATAAATACTTTTAAATTAGGTTTTAATATATCTTTTCTTTCCTTTTTTTCTTCTCTTTTATCAAAAATATTGAATAATATTTTTATTATATTATAAAATATTATAAAATACGTAATAAATTTCACAATTACAAAAAATACTATTTCTTTTGTTACTATTACTTCTGATGTAATCCAATTATTTTTTGTAACTAATCCTAATACTTGGAATATTGCAAATATTAAAGATAACATGCTACTACATATTTTTAGTCTTTTTTCTTTATATTTATTAGCTTCTTTGAATACAATATAAAAAAATACACTTAAAAATATATAAATAATATAGTTTCCGTCAAATGTAATTGTACTATTTACAACATAAATAGACATGTTTAGTCCAATTACTAACAGAATGCTTATAATTGCCCATATTATTTTTTTGTTGTTTTTTAATAAATCTTTAACTTGCATCATATTCTCCTCATTTTTTTTTTGCTTTTTTCTTTTTATTTTTTCTTCTTTTTTACTTTTAATTTTTCTTAAATTCTACTCTTGTTTTTATTATTCCTGGTACATATAGCAAAATATATAATAATTTGTTTTCTAAATTTTTAATATTCCTTATATTCACTTTTTTCTTTGTTAAAACTCCAAATAAAATATAATGTTTTATTACATATAATCTTTTATTAAATAAAACACCTTTCATATTTTTCTCTAATATTTCTTTAAAATATTCATAATATCCATATCTATTTTCCACAAATTGTTTGTTTATATTTTTAGTATATCCACTTTCTTGATATTCACATATCATAATAGGCTTATTTATACAAATCATTTTATATTTTTCATCTATTTTATGATACATTCTTGCTTCTGTTATAAATTTTTCCCCATGTTCTAATTCATGTTTATATTTTTTTCTAACATCAGAAAAAAACACTATCGATTTTTCTCCTATTTCTCCTTCTTTAAAATATAAATCAAACATTGTTGTTTCTCTATTTTTGAAATTATTTCCCATATTATTTCCATTTTGATCATATTTTAAGTAACAAAATCCATAAAAATTTTTATATTCTACTTTTTCTTTAATTTTCATATAATTTTCATATTCTTCTTTTATTATTTTAAAAGCATCATGTGTAAAATGATCATCAGAATCACAGTCTATTATTAAATCCCCACTTGATTTTTCTACTAAATTATTTATTGCAACCATTTTTCCTTGATTTTCTTGGTAAAAATATTTTATTTCAAAGTTTTTTATTTCTTTTTTTTCATTATTTTCCTTAAATCTATTTACAACCTCTTTAGTATCATCAACAGAACCATCGTCCATGATTAACCACTCTATACTAATTCCATAATTACTATTTTTTAACAAACTGTTATATAATTTATCTAAAAAACTTGCTCTATTAAATGTTGCTGTGAGTACTGAAATTTTCATACTATTCTCCTATTAATTCTTTTACTTTTCTTATTATATTAGAATTATCATAATTATTTTTTTCTATCTTTTTGTCATTTTTATTTTCTTCAAATTCTTTATCTATATTTTCTTTTTTCCTATTTTCTGTTTCTATAATATCTTTTAATCCATTATAAATACCATCTTCTGTATTTTCTAAGATAACTTTATTATCATAATTTTCAACCGCTTCTCTTGCTGCTGTATTTGTAATTATTATTGGCTTATTTAAAATTTTAGCCTCTTCTAAAACCATACCATAACCTTCAAATCTTGAAAGTAAACAGAAATAATCAGCTTGTTTCATATATGGATATGGATTTTCTTTTTGACCTAATAAGTGAAAAGTTTTTCCCACATCATTTTCTTTAATTAATTTTTCTAACTTTTCTTTTTCAGGTCCATCACCTATTATATAAAAATTATGCATATATCCACTTTCTATCAGTCTTTTGTGGACTTTTATTAATCTATCTATTCCTTTTTGTTCTACTAACCTTGCTACACTTATAAAATTAATACTATTATCATCAAATAGAAAATCTACATTTTCACAAGATTTTTGTAAAATTCTTTCTTTATCTATATAATTATAAATAACTTTCTTATTTATATTTTTATTATCTAAATAAACCTTATTAAATCTATCTAAATTATCTTTACTTACAAATACTAATTCATCATATTTACTATATATTTTTTTATCTAAATTTTTCTTTAATTTAGATTTAAAACCATTACCAAAAACTTTGGATATATCATTATGTATCCATACTATCTTTTTTACATTTTCATTTTTAACACTAAATAATCTTGTAATTGGACCTTCTAAAAAAGCTATTTCCACATCATAATTTTCTTTAATATACTTTTTGTAAATCATATTTTTAAATATCAATACTTTTAAAGGAGCAAATATTTTTTGCCCTATTTTTGATAATTCTTTATAAGATTTATTATATAGACTTTTTAATTTAATATTGGGGTTTAACTCTTTTTCTAATTCTCCTTTAGAATATATAGTAAATATAGTTATATCATAATCGTTATATAACTTATTTACTAAATCTACTAAAACCCTCTCTGCTCCTCCAATTGTTAAACCTGTTATTCCGAATAATATTTTCTTCATAATATTTCCTTTTTTCTCTTCTTTTCTATTTTTCTTTATTTTTTGTTTTCTATTCCTTTTTTACTTTTCCCTTTTCTTTTTTCTTTCTTCTTTTTTCTTTTATTTTTTTACTTTTTTACTTTCTATTTTTGAAAAAGTGAAAGCATTGTAGTATACATTTCATATGTAAATTTATTTATTGTTTTTAAATAAATATTTTTCAAATCTTTTTTAGATTTTAATATAGGATTTTTCTTCCACTCTGGAAAAGTAGTATTTACTTTTTCCCATGTTAAATCCAATAAATTTTGTTGAATATTTTGGTCTTCTATTTTCACAATTCTAAGTAATGAACTACAAAATGCATAACGAATATAGATATACTCTAATTCATCTTTATATTCTTCATATAAATCTTTTTCTTTATAAAACTCTATTACATGCTCTAAAACATCGAAAATTTCTTTGTTCCTTTCATTTTGATTATTAGATATTGAACCTTCTCTTTGTATATAATGCACATATGGTTTTTTCAAGAAAGAAACTTTATCTAAATATGGTACTAATTTATATGTAAATTCTACATCTTCATATCTATACCCTTTGGGGAATATTACTTTTGATTTTTCTAAAATTTCTTTTTTTATTAATTTATTCCAAGCAACTACTCTTACTTTTTCTATCATTTCTTTTTTTCCATTATAGATAACTCCAATGTCTTCCTTTTTCTTATCTGGATATTCCCAATAAAAATCACATTCTACCATATCGCTATTTTCTCTTTTAGCTAATTCATACATATCTTTATACATCTCTACATTTACATAATCATCAGAATCTAAAAATGCTATATATTCTCCTTTAGCATAAGGAATTGCAAAATTTCTTGCATCTGATAATCCACCATTTTCTTTTTCTAAATATACAATTTTTTCTGGATATTCTTTTATATATTTATCTACAACAATTTTACTCCTATCTTTTGAGCCATCATTTACAAGTATTATTTCAATATCATCTAAAGTCTGTTTTACTAATGTATCTAAACATCTTCCGATATAACTTTCTACATTATAGAAAGGAACTATTACACTTACACTTTTCAACTTTTCTTACCTCATTTTTAAATATAAACTTATATTATATTTTAATAATATTCTTTTTATTTTTTGTTTTAGATTTTCTGGTTTTATATTTTTATACATTTGTCTATATTTTATTTCTTTTATATACTGTTTTTTTTCTTTTCCTTTTAAACTTCCTACTTTTAATATAACCGAATTTGTATAATATCTTTTAACTAATTCTTTTGTTTTTTCACTTATACTATAATTTGCATCTATTACAGCTAACATATTATCATAATGAGCTAGCATATCTTTTGCTCTATCTATATTTTTGCTATCATCTTTGCTTCTTGTTAAACTCTCTTCTGTTTGTAAATAATTATATCCACAAATATCAGTAGATATAAATGTTTTGGATTGTACTATTATTAATGATGTTAATCCAAAATCTTCATGATATCTTAATTTATATTTGAAATTATTTTCTACAAAAAATTCTCTTTTGTATAAATAAATACATGCTGGATCCATATATTTATCTGTTGTACATAGTTTTTCATATCCTTCTTCACCTGTAGTAACTTCAAATACAGGTCCATCTAATTTTTCCAAAATTCTGCCTTTTTCATCTACTGTTTTCATTTTAAATTTTATTAAGTCTATATCTTTATCCATATATTTTTCTAAAGAAGAAAAAATATCTTTATCTAAATAATCGTCACTGTCTAAAAAAGCTATATATTTTCCAGTGGCTTTTTCAACTCCAAAGTTTCTAGAAGATGCTAAGCCTCCATTTTCTTTTTCTAAGTATTTTATATTTAAATTACTATTTTTAATATAATTTTTAATAACTTCCTTAGAGTTATCTTTTGAGCCATCATTTACAACAATGACTTCAAAACCCTGCATTTCTTGTTTTTCAAGGCTTTCTAAACATTTTTCTATATATTTTTCTGTATTATATACAGGTATAATTACACTTATTTTTGGCATATTTTTATTTTCCTTCTTTGATATTTTTCTTTTCGTTTTCTATACTTTTAAATTCTTTAACTTCTTTTACTTCTTCTATTCTTTTATATATCGATAAAATAATAATTACAATACCGCAAATATATTCTGGTAAGTAATACATAAAATAACTTGCAGGTGCTGTTAAAAATACTGCTCCAGCTTTTGCATATAACGATAATATAATCATAGTTGTAATAAAATCCTTATGTATTAATCTTTCAATTAATATTATAAACATTAAAATTAATATTGGTAATACATTCCAAAATACTGGTCTAATTCCTGTGTCTTTTGCTTCTTCTACTCCCGCCAATAGAGTTTCTACTGAAACTTTTAATTCTTTATTTATTGGGTTCATTATTTTATATTTATCTAAAAAATTAGAAATTGCTTCACTTTTTTCTGTATTTCCACTAAAATATCTTGTAAAAGCTCCTCCTTTTGATGTGCTTTCATCCATACCAGATGATGCTAAAAATGTTTTTATTCTTGCTTTTATAAATTCTACTGGATTATTTATTATAATATCTGCATATGCTTTATAAAAATCACCCATGTATTGTTTATAATCTTCTCTAAATATTGTATCTTGGTAATTCCAATATGCAGGTGTTTCTATATAACTTGGATTTTCTTTTATCAATTTTACATCCATTACTTTATCTATTTTTTCTAAATCTTCTTGTATATTATCACCTTTTAATTCTTCTTGTAACATAACAGATAATGGATTCATAAATATTAACGTCTGATACCTACTATCTGATGGAATTATTTTGCTATACCCTAAATATGTAATAATATTTATTATAAGCATTAATAATACTAAATAAATTTTTCTTAAATTTTTATATGTAATTGTCATTAATATTGGAAGTATAAATATAAATATAATTCCTTCGCTTCTCCACAATATTATTAAAGCACTTAAAACATATAAAAACACTGCTTTTAATAATTTTAGTTCTTTTTTATCCCAATAATCAAATATTAAATTTGTGAATAATACCATCATTATATATGCATACAATTGTAATCTTAATGCATATAAATTATTTATTATAATTGCCGGTGTTAGTAATAATAGATATATAATTATATTATAATATTTTTTGTTAAATCTCATTTCTACTTTTGTGTGTAGAAATGCTATACATAAACTTATAATTATTATTTGCATAATTGTTATTCCAACAGGTGATGGTATTAATAACATAGAATATATATAAAATAATTGTGTAATTATAGATTGCCATGTATACATTATACCATTTGTAGTTGAATCTATAATCCATATTTCATCCCATACCCAATAACCGTGGCCATATTAGCATTAAAAATACTAGCATAATTCCAAAATATATTACAAAATGTTTTAATAATTTTATAGAAAATTCATCTTTTTTTATTACTTTTTTTATAAACCTTACTAAAAAATATGTAACAATAAATATTAAAATGCAATAGCTAATCAGTGAAAAATAGTAAAATCCCTTATCTTGTATTTCATTACTAAATACTATTTTTTTAGATATAGTCATCGATATAGCAATTACAATCAATGATATTATCATTGTTATCATAAGATGTATATTACTTTTTAATATTTTTCTCATTTAAACTCTCCTCTTGTGTTAAAATTTATCTACAATAAAAACATTTGCTTTACTTCTTCTTGCTGCTTCTATTCCAACTTTTGAGTCTTCAAATATCATTGTGTCTTCTGGTTTTATATTATAACGCTCCATTATCTTACAATATCCTTCTGGATGTGGTTTTTTATTTTCTATCATTTCATTTGTTAATATATAATCAAATTCTTCTAATTTGTTAAATTCTTTTAAAATCTGCTTAGTATTTTTTTCAGATGCTGTAGTATATAATGTTATATAGTATTTATTTTTTATGCTTTCCATTATATTAAATATGTGTTCATTCATTTTTGCTTTATTTAAATTATCTTGATACAATTCCTTTTTTAAATCATGTACTTTTTCCATTATTTCTTCATTATTTCCTAAAATTTCTGGTAAAAATTCTTTATAATATCTTCCATAACATTTATTTTCAAAATACTCATATGTAAAATCATATCCACACTTTTCCATTGCTTGTTTATATGAATAATAATTCACATCTTTTGTATCAAACAATGTTCCATCTAAATCAAATATTGCTAATTTATTTTTCATTCTGTTCTCCTCCATAGTTTTCCATAATATCATTTAGTACTATTATAAATCCTGAATAGAATAAAACTGATAATTCTTCATCTTTTTTAATTTTATATGGTAACAATCTTAGCCAGTGTACTATTTCATGGAAATATATACTTCTTACTCTTTCAAAACTAAATTTATTTCTTAAATATTCTTTATATTTTGAATAAATTTTTTCATATGAAAGCGATGTACTATTCATATAATTTATTGTGTTTCCAGAAACTTTTACACTATTTGTATGCATAAAAAACTCATAATTTCCATGTAATGATTGTAAAAGTTTTGCATAATCAAGATTAGGTGAATTGTGTAAATTTCCAGTGTTAGGATCTATTAAATAATATTTTTCTTTATTATGTGGTGTACATATTATATTTTCTATAGTTAAATCTCCATGTATATCTGAATATGTATCTTTTTCAAATATTTTATATAGATTTTCTTTTGACAATTCTTCTTTATAATTTTTTAGGTTTTTATATGTTTTTCCGTTTATGATTAATTCATCATAATCTAATAATTTTCTTATTTCTCTTGATTTTTCTAATTTCTTTATGTTTTTTATTATTTTTTCATCTATGTATTTTTCTAATTTTTCGCTATCTGCTTTTTCTTTATTTTTCACATATAATTTTTCTTCTAATTTTAACAACATACTTTCTATTGTACTCCAGCTTTTTTCTATTGGAGCTGAGTGTATATAATTAAAACATGATACTGTATTTGCATTATATGGCATATCATAAAAACAACATCCATTTTCATGATAATCTTTTAATATATCAGTTAGTGGTATATCTTCTTTGTGTTCCTTTATCCAATCTATTTGTTCATTTAATTTATCACCTTCATCACCAAATGCATATTTTCTAAAAAATGTTTTTCCTTCTTTATTACATAACATAGTTTTTGCATTACTTCCAGCTGAAAAGTCCTGCAAAATTGATACATCTCTATTTACTGTTAAATAATTTATAAAATAATCTTTTTTACTTGCATCAGAAAAATATGATTCTAAGAAAATTAGTCTGTCATCTTCATTTTTCAAAGGTAGTAATTCTAAAAATTTATCTTCTTTTGCCTCATTTTTCTTTTCTTTAATTCCTATTATCCAAGATAGTACAAATAATATTACAAGTGGTAATATTATATATATTGTTGTAATTTTTGAAAAATCTATTACAAAGTTTTGTATTATATTAAATGTTGCTACATCCAAATTATTTTTAGAGAAAAAGGCCATAAAGACATCTATTATACTTGTTGTATCTCCTGCTTTACTTATACTTATTGCAAGTAACCAATATGAAAGTAAATAACATGTCCACATTATTATTGTGCTAAGTAATAATTTTACTTTACTTAATTTATAAAACATATCTTTAAATGATGATACAAATGCCCAACTAAATTTTAAAATATTTAGTTCTATATTAGGATTAAATATACTAGCTATTTTTTTTATTACTTTTTTTATGTATTTACTAGCTTTTATTGAGACTATTATAAATGTTAATAATATTAATCCTCCTATTATATAAAACATCATTGATTCATATGTATTTTTAAATCCTAATACATATATAAGTATAAATATAAATGCTACTACAAATACATCTAATATTCTATCTATTAATACAGTTGCAAAAGAAAATGAAATTCCATTTTTCATTTTTCTTCCAACAAATATAGCTCTTACAATATCCCCTATTCTAAATGGTAAAATATAATTTATTATATATCCTATTGATAATCCATTTATCAGATTATGATATTCTACTTTTTCATATATTTCTATAAATTTTTTCCATCTATATGCTTTGCATAGATGCCCTACTACTAATAATATTATTGCTAACGTTATTAAAACAACTATCATATTTCTAAAACTCCTTAAATTTATCTGATTTCATTGCTTCTTTATATTCATCTGGTGTTCCAAATGGTATATGAAAATCTACTGAAAATTGTTTTATTTTTTTATTTTCTTTTATCATTATATTATATAATCCACTTACAAAAAACTCATTATAATCACAGTTTTTCAAATAAATCTCAGAGGCTTTTTCAAATATTTCCTTATTTTTAAAATAATATGCTCCACATATTGCTAAATTACTTATTGCTTCTTTTTCGACAGTTCTTTTTACATATCCATCTTCATCTAACTCTAAAAAACTATATTTGGGTTCGTTTGAATAAAATGTAAGTAATGCTCCATCTATATCCTTAAAATCTCCTTCATTACAATAGTTATTAAATTTTTCACATTTAAACATATGGTCACAGTCATTAAATAATATTGGTTTATTATCTTTTACTTCCTTCATTCCTTCCATACATGTTAATACTGCTCCATCAAGCACTTTAGGAATTACAACTATTTTACTTTCTGGAAAATATTTTTTTATTTCTTCATCTATTTTAAATTTTTCTATATGTTCTTTTAATACTATAAAAATTATATCTTCTACATCTACAAATTTTTCAATTGACTTTGTTGACCAATATAAAAATGGTTTTTCTTGTATTTTTATAAGTGGTTTTGGTAATTCAAACCCCATTTTTGCAAAACGTGATCCCGCTCCTGCCATAGGCATTATTAAATGTATTTTTTCTTTCATATTATCCTCCTTATTTCTTCTCCACTATAGTTTTCATGTATTTTTTCTCTATGTTCTTTTTCTAAGAATTTCTTTTTCTTAAAAACATATGTAATTATTAATTTCAAAGTATTTGTTGCTTGGCTTGCCATTTTTACGTTTGAAACTTGGTCTTCTTCTCTCCATGTTATTGGGAAAAATTTTATATCTTGTTTATATTCTTTTGCAGCAAGTAACATATAACAATTAAATGTTAAATTATCTGGATATTTTGAATAATATTTATTATTTAAAATAGAGACTTTATACATGTTTAGTCCAGAACCTAAATCCAATATTTTTTTCCTTAATCCTATTGAAAATATTGTATTAAATACTCTATTTCCAAAAATTCTAAATTTAGAATATCCAATTAATTTAGCTCCTTTTGCAAATCTTGCTCCTAACATACAGTCATGTTTTTGATATTCTTTTGTTTTTATTACTTCTTCTATATCATTTATATCTCCTTGGTCATCACCATGTAATACTACTACATAATCAAATTTATTTTTAATCGCATAATTAAAAGCTACTTTATGAGAGCCTCCCAAACCGTAATTATCATTATTTCTAATTAATTTTATTTTTATTTTTTCTTTATTTTCTTCTATTATTTTTCCTACTACTTCTTCTCCATTATCTGTACTTCTATTATTTACTACTATTACTTCTGTTATCCAATTTCTTTCTTTTTCTACTATTTTTTCTAAAACTCTTTTTATCTGTTTTTCACAATTATACATTGGTATAAATACTAATATCTTATCCATATAAAAACCTTCTTCTCTTTTATTTTCCAAGAAAAGAATATCATAAAACCACCTACTTGTCAATGAAAAAACACTGATATGATTGACTTAGAAATGTTTTTTAAGAAAGGATAAATATTGTTGTAATAATGTATATTTTTTAATTCTCTTTGTTTTTTTATTTATAACATCAGAAAAAGCACAAATTAATGTGCTTTCTCTATTTTTTTATTCTGTTATATTTTTGTTTGTTTTATTTTGTCTTGTTTCATTTAGTTCAATCACATTTGTCATTGTATTATTTTCAACTTCATTTTCTGTTGTTTCATCTTCTTTGTCTGTTTTGTTTTCTTCTGGTTTTTCTTCTTCTTTTTCATTTTCTGTTACTTCGTTTGTTGTATTTTCAATAGATTTTGTCTCTTCCTTTTTACTTTCTTCATTTTCTTTTACAACTATTTTTTCTTCTCCCTTTATTGGAGAATTTACTACTTGGTTGTTATTTTCTTGTTTTTCTACTGCTTTTACTTTTGCTTCAAATTCCATTGTTGTTCCTTCTACTTTTAATGTGTAATCTTTATATTCTCCTAATACCTTTTCTTCTCCTAAGTCTACTTTTCCTACTTTATTCTTTGATGTATTATTACTATTTGTTAATTCTACCTCTAATACATATCTCTTACTTGTGTCTATCCCCTCTATATAACTATCAAAATAGTATTTATTTCCTTCTAACTTACTTACATAGCACTCTTTTACTAATTCTCCTTCTTCTGTCTTTATTACTATTTTTGGTAATTCTTTTGGCTCACTCCATGTTGTTCCATTTATCCATTCTGTTATATAGATATTTCCGTTTATGTATTTTTCTTTATTTCCATTTTCATTTAGCTCTATCCAGTCTATTGTTTGCCCTAAATCTGCACTATATTTTTCACTTTCAAATCTTATTTTTGTTCCTTCTACTTTTACTCTTGTTTCTTTATATTCTCCCAATAGCTTTTCTTTTCCAAAGTCTACTTTTCCACTCTTATACTTTGATACATTATTTCCTTGTAATTCTACTTCTATCTCATATTCTTTATTTACATCTATTCCTTCTATATAACTATCAAAATAATATTTATTTCCTTCTACTTTACTTACCCAACATTCTTTTACCTCTTCTCCTTCTTCTGTCTTTATTACTATTTTTGGTAATTCTTTTGGCTCACTCCATGTTGTTCCATTTACCCATTCTGTTATATAGATATTTCCATTTATGTATTTTTCTCCATTTGCATTTTCTTGTAATTCTATCCAATCTAAACTTTGTCCCAAGTCCGCACTATACTCATTTGTTCTAAATACTATTTTTCCACTTTCTACTTTCATTTCTTTTCCGCTATACTCTCCTAAATTCATATCGCTTCCAAAATATGCATTTCCCTTTTTATTCTTTGATATATTTCCTACATTTGCTAACTCTACTTCTATTACATATTCTTTACTTGTGTCTATTCCTTCTATATAGCTATCAAAATAGTATTCATTTCCTCCTATATTATTTACCCATGCTTCTTTTTCTATTTCACCTTCTATTGTTTTTATTCTTATTATTGGTGTCTTTTTTGGTACACTCCATGTTGTTCCATTTATCCATTCCGTTATATATATGTTTCCACTTATATAATGTTCTCCTTTTGCATTCTCATTTAAATATAATGCTATTACTTCTGTTCCTATGTCTCCTGTATATGTAATTAAGTCAAATACAAATTTTCCGTCTTTTAAAGCTACTTTATATTCATCATATGTTCCTAAAGATTTATTTTGCCCTGATAATATATTTGATGATTTATATTTTGACGTATTATATGTATTTTCTAAACTTGCTTCTATTACATATTTTTTACTTGCATCTATTCCTTCTATATATGTATCAAAATGATATTTATTTCCTCCTATATTGTTTACCCATGCTTCAAATACTTCTTTTCCATCTTCTGTTTTTACAGTTATTGTTGGTAATGCATCTGGAATTAATGCTTTTCCATCTATCCATTCATTTATTATTACATCTCCATAGATATATGTTTCACCTTCATCATTTTTAGCCATTTCAAAGTTTTCTAGTCCTGTTCCTATGTCTCCTGTATAATTTGTATTTGTAAATTTAATTTTTCCACTTACAATATTCACATTATATCTTAGATTTCTTCCTAAATTAATATCTTTTGTATAACTTGCATTTGCTGTTTTATATTTAGAAAGATTATTTTTACCATCTAATTCAACTTCTATTACATATTTTTGATTAACGTCTAAATCATCTATTGGAAAATCAAAATAATATTCATTTCTTCCGCTATCTACTTGTTCTACATATATATCTTGTACATATTTTCCACTTTCTGTTTTTAATCTCATTAAAGGCACATTTCTTGGTATTTGCCATTCTACTCCATTACTTGTTTTTACAAATTCTGATACATTAATATGTCCTGAAAAGAATCCATTATTTGCTTCGTCTCTATATATTTCAGATGAAATAACTTCTGTACCAATATCTGCTTCATATTCAGCCGTTGGTTCTTTACATGGTTCACTTGGCATATTTTCATAAATTGGTACTATAAATACAAAATCTTTACTATTTTGTATTCCTGTTACTCTATATAATGAATATAAAATATCTGCCTCGCTTTGTGCACCAAATAAGTTTTGCATATATTGATGCCAATATAATTGTCCATTTGTATTATATACTGAAAATTTTTGTAAATACAATGTATTTTGTCCAACATCTATATAGCTTTCTCCTACAAAATTTCCTCCGCCTTCTATTGATTTTGCTAAGCTATCCCATCCTTCATTCATCGCTCTTGTTAAACCATTTACTCTTACCATATAACCTGAACCTGATGCACCTATACTAAATAAATTATAATAACCTTTCCCATAATCAGTATATCCATTTCCTGTATACCCTGCTCCAGTTGCTAACGGTGATGTTGGTGCTCTTCCCTGTTCTTGTATTACTCTTGATACTAAAAAGTAAGCATTTAAATTATTATTTTTTGCTACATTTGCAAAAGCCTGGATAGCATTTTGATCATTTTTTAAATAATTTACATGTTCCATATTTAAGATTAAACTAATTTCATTAGGGTCAGTTCCTACCGATGTATTTAGTTTTTGGAATTGGAATATTCCTGTTTGAGTTAAACTATTTCTCGGATCCATTATATATCTTACGGCATCTGCTGAAGCACATGCTAACCCACTATCATATAATTTCCCTGCATTTTTACATTCTTGACAAAGCCATGAGTCATCTAAATCTGGATCTACTAAATTTCTTCCATGTGTTTCACTATACTCGTTATATACTGCTGTATTCCAATCTAAACCAGTATACAATACTTGAATATTAGGATATGTTTTTTGTAATTGTTTTATTTTTTCTTTATATCCTGGATATTTACTTTCGTCTATTCCGTCAATATCAGAACTAAAACTTGCTGCATTTACACTATTAAAATTAAGCAATAATATTATTCCTAAGAATAAAAATAAAATTATAAAAAAAGTTTTTAATATTTTTCTCATCTTATGTTCTCCTTTCTAGCTTTCCAACTCAGTATAACATACTAAAATACTTTTTTCAACAATTTTTTAATTACTATTTTTAACAATTTGAACCACATAATTAATAATTATAAAATGTATTATACAACAGCAAAAAAGCACAAATTAATGTGCTTTCTCTATTTTTTTATTCTGTTATATTTTTGTTTGTTTTATTTTGTCTTGTTTCATTTAGTTCAATCACATTTGTCATTGTATTATTTTCAACTTCATTTTCTGTTGTTTCATCTTCTTTGTCTGTTTTGTTTTCTTCTGGTTTTTCTTCTTCTTTTTCATTTTCTGTTACTTCGTTTGTTGTATTTTCAATAGATTTTGTCTCTTCCTTTTTACTTTCTTCATTTTCTTTTACAACTATTTTTTCTTCTCCCTTTATTGGAGAATTTACTACTTGGTTGTTATTTTCTTGTTTTTCTACTGCTTTTACTTTTGCTTCAAATTCCATTGTTGTTCCTTCTACTTTTAATGTGTAATCTTTATATTCTCCTAATACCTTTTCTTCTCCTAAGTCTACTTTTCCTACTTTATTCTTTGATGTATTATTACTATTTGTTAATTCTACCTCTAATACATATCTCTTACTTGTGTCTATCCCCTCTATATAACTATCAAAATAGTATTTATTTCCTTCTAACTTACTTACATAGCACTCTTTTACTAATTCTCCTTCTTCTGTCTTTATTACTATTTTTGGTAATTCTTTTGGCTCACTCCATGTTGTTCCATTTATCCATTCTGTTATATAGATATTTCCGTTTATGTATTTTTCTTTATTTCCATTTTCATTTAGCTCTATCCAGTCTATTGTTTGCCCTAAATCTGCACTATATTTTTCACTTTCAAATCTTATTTTTGTTCCTTCTACTTTTACTCTTGTTTCTTTATATTCTCCCAATAGCTTTTCTTTTCCAAAGTCTACTTTTCCACTCTTATACTTTGATACATTATTTCCTTGTAATTCTACTTCTATCTCATATTCTTTATTTACATCTATTCCTTCTATATAACTATCAAAATAATATTTATTTCCTTCTACTTTACTTACCCAACATTCTTTTACCTCTTCTCCTTCTTCTGTCTTTATTACTATTTTTGGTAATTCTTTTGGCTCACTCCATGTTGTTCCATTTACCCATTCTGTTATATAGATATTTCCATTTATGTATTTTTCTCCATTTGCATTTTCTTGTAATTCTATCCAATCTAAACTTTGTCCCAAGTCCGCACTATACTCATTTGTTCTAAATACTATTTTTCCACTTTCTACTTTCATTTCTTTTCCGCTATACTCTCCTAAATTCATATCGCTTCCAAAATATGCATTTCCCTTTTTATTCTTTGATATATTTCCTACATTTGCTAACTCTACTTCTATTACATATTCTTTACTTGTGTCTATTCCTTCTATATAGCTATCAAAATAGTATTCATTTCCTCCTATATTATTTACCCATGCTTCTTTTACTTCTTTTCCTTCTGTTGTTTTTATTCTTATTATTGGTGTCTTTTTAGGTACACTCCACGTAGTTCCATTTATCCATTCTGTTATATATATGTTTCCACTTATATAATGTTCTCCTTTTGCATTCTTATTTAAGTATAATGCTATTACCTCTGTTCCTAAGTCTCCCTTATATGTATCAATACCAAAAATCATCTTACCATCATTTAGTACAACATCATAATCTTTAAATGTTCCTAAAGTTTTATTTTGTCCTGATAATATATTTGCTGACTTATATTTTGATATATTATATGTGTTTTCTAAACTTGCTTCTATTACATATTCTTTGCTTGTGTCTATTCCTTCTATATATGTATCAAAATGATATTTATTTCCTCCTATATTATTTACCCATGCTTCAAATACTTCTTCTCCTGCTTCTGTTTTTACCTTTATTGTTGGTAATACATCTGGTATTAAGGCTTTTCCATCTATCCATTCATTTATTATTACATCTCCATAAATATATGTTTCGCCTTTATCATTTTTTGCCATCTCAAAGTTTTCTAAGCCTGTTCCTATGTCTCCTACATAATTTATAGGTCCAACAATAATTTTACTATCATTAATTCTTACTTCGGTTCTAAATGCTTTTAATAAAGTTTCATTTTTATCATATTTTGCTGTATCTATTCTATCTTGTGATGTATTTGAACTATTTCCTGATTCAACTTTAATTACATATTCGCTAGTTTCTTTACTATTTTCTATATCTAAAGAAAAACTATATTTACTTTCAGAAACTTTACTTACTTTAAACTCTCCAACAGTATTTTCCAACTCATCTTCTAACCTTAATTTAGGCATTCTACTTGGATTTTCTATATTTCCATTAACTATTTCTGTAATATCCATATTTCCAGAAATATTTAATTTATTATCATCAGTATTTTTAGCTTGTATATTTTCTATTTTAGCTTCAATATCTCCTTCATATGGAGGACATTCAAATATAAGTTTATTATCTACAATTTTAACAGTATCTTGTCCAACTTTTCCTATTTCCATATTATTTATTGTTACATTTGTTGTATACCATACTGGAATTAAATTTCTTTCATCTGTTTCTACTTGTAATATGTACTCATATGATTTATCAATTGTTTCTAGTGAACCATCAAAATAGTATAAATTACCATCTCTTTTTGCTACCCACATATCATAAGATTTTGCACCATCTGTTGATACTAGTCTAACTTTAGGTAAATTTTCTGGTGTCATTGCTACATTATTAATCCAATTGTTTACATATAATTCTCCTGAAATACATTTTACATTATTTGATGATGTTACCATTTCTAATTTATTTATAGTTGCACCAACTGAATTAATACTTTTGTCAAATCTAAATAAATCTTTATTATCTATAATAGCCTTGGCATCTGCTTCTGCCATTTTATTTATCATAGTATCATTTAAATAATTTGCCCTATCATAGGGATTATTTATAAAAGCATGTTCAATCAAAACTCCTGGTATACCTAAATGTACTGGCCAGCTAATAATTCCATAGTAATCAGCAACAGATCCATCTTGGTATTTATCCCAATCAGCACCTACTCTAACTATTGGCTTTGGCGAATGAGATTGCACACCTATATTTTTTAAATTTTTTAATATGTCCAAACCTAATATGTTAGAATTTTTATAAAATCTGTCCTCTGCTGTATACCTTGTCACATATACCTCTGCTCCTGATAAACTATTTGATGAAGCATTTGAATTTATATGAAAACTCACTAATAAGTCAGCATCATTTGCTAATGCTCTTCTCGCCCTTTCTTCTCTTCCATCTACTGTCTCATATTGTGATTTTGTAAGTACTCCTGTTATCCCTGGCTCTGCATCTAAAATTTCTTTTACTCTTGATGCAAGTTTCCAAGTTAAATCACTTTCTCTTAAATTTCCTCCAACTGCTCCAACATCATTACCACCGTGTCCGGGGTCTAATGCTACAATAACTTCATCTGAAGCCTGTACAAAACTAGGAAATAACAAAAATATTCCTAATAAGATTACTAAAAAAATTCGTTTTCTACTCATTATTTTTCCTCCTTTTAAAAAAAGTATATCATTTGTAAAATTAAAAATCAATTACATTTTATTCCAAAATCTTAATTAATTTAGACATTAATTTTATCTTTATTTTTTTAATATTTTTCTATTATTTTTCTTATATCATCATCATTTTTAATATTTTCCAATTTTACATTAAAAAAATTTTTATTATTATTTTCTTTACTTTCTTTATCTTCTTTTGCTTCTTTTTTCTTTACTATAATTTCTAAATTATTTACATATCTATTTAAAAATTCATCTTTGTTTAAATAATATTTTTCTAAATACTCATCCAGTTGTTTTTCATCTAAATTATCTAAAATATCTTTATCCATAATGTAGACTTTATCAACATTTTGAATTGCAAAAATTAGATTTACAATATTACTCTCTATATCTTCAAATGGAATAATTTTCATATCACAGATATCTTTTATATTATTATAAAAATTATTAACCACTTCTTGTGTTTTATTATTTAAATTTTTAATTACAACAGCTAGTTTCTTTTTTACAATTTCATTTTCTTTTATTTCCTCATTTGATGTTATACCTAATTCTTTTTCTTTTTCTTTAAGCCAATTTTCTGTCACTTCATTCCATATCTTAAAATTGTGTTTCTTTTCAAAATATCTTGCTGATTTTAATAATCTTACATTTGAAAATCTTTGTTTTTCATATTCTAAATCATTTTGATTTTCTGGCTTTTTATGGTCATGTATAAGTCCTAAAACTCCAATTGTAGCTACTTTATATCCTTTTTTAAATGCAGTTATAGAAAAATCATTATCTTCAAAACCAACAAACATTCCTTCATCAAATTTTCCACATTCTATAAAAGTACTCTTTCTTAATACAGAAGCACCGACCAAATATAAAAGTGGATAATGATCTCGGTATTTCTTGATTTGTTCTACATTTACAAGGAGCAAATAAACTTCCATGCCCAATATGTATTCCGTTATCTAATTGTTCTATAAATATATTTCCACCTGCTGCAAAAACTTCATCTCCTTTATCATTTAATAAAGGTAGATTAACAAAATTACAACCAAATTGTGAAATCGTGCCCTCTATTTCTGGTAAAATATTGGAAGCAAATAATATATCATTATCTAAAGACATAAACCATTCTGTATCCACATATTCTACTGCTCTGTTTCTTCCTTTAGCTACTCCTAAATTTTCGCCAAATTCTATTATTTTACACTCATATGGCATCTTATTAAATTCTGATTTTAATTTATCAATTGTCTCTTTACTAGAACCATTGTCAGCAATTAAATATTTTCCTTTAAAATTAGGTATTTTTTCTTTTATAGAATTCATCATTTTTATTGTAGCATCCGCTCTTTCACATGATAATACAACAATTGTAAGATTTTCACCATTTTTCCCAATATTTTCATCTGAAAGCAATCTATGATATGGATTTGTTCCATATACTATTGGTTCTATTCCTCCTATAATATCTAAATCACTCTTAATTACTATATCACTCATAACTTACCTCTTTACTATTGTTCTATATATTTTTCTTAAACCTCTATACAAAATAGATCTTTTAGGTTCTTCTTGATTTTTATTATTTAATTCTTGTACTTTTGCTTCTAAATCTTGATTTACTCTTTGTATTTGTTCTTTCAATAATTTATTTTCTTCTAATCCAATTTCATAAAGTGTTCTATATCTATATAAATCTCTTTTTAATAAATCAACATTTTCACCTTCCATTTATTTTTCCTCCTCAAATTTTTTTATACTTTTATCAAAAAACTCTTTAAATTGTTCACACTTTTTTTCCCAAGACCAATTTTTTATCTGGTCTAAATTCTCTTTAGATAAAATTTCAAATTTTTCTTTATTATTTAATAAATCAATTATTTTTTCTTTTAAATCTTCTTTTGTTCTTTCTATAATATAATCTTTTTGTTTTTCTCCAAATGCTTCAGAAACAATACCAACATTTGTTGATATAACTGGCACTCCAGATGCCATTGATTCTAATACTGGATTTGGTGTTCCTTCTTCTTTTGATGCACAAACATATAAATCAATACTATTATAATAATCTGGCATTTTGTTATGTGGAATATATCCTTCATTTCTATCAGCAAATTTTCTTTCTACCTTATATCCTTCATTTTTTAATTCTTCTATTACTGGAATAATGATTTTTCTTACTCCTTTTAAATCATCGTCATTTTCAGAATCCTCAAATTTACTATTTCCTACCCAACCAATATTAATAATTCTATTTTGTATATTACTACTAAAAAATCTTTCTAAATTTTGTGGAATAAACTTACTTAAATCTACACCATCTGTAATTTCCATTGTGGGTTTTTTATCTATTTCTAAATTATCATATATATCTTTTAGTTTTTTTGAACTTACTGTATATCCTTTAGTATATTTTAAGAAAGCCTCTGTGATCCAAAAAGCCTCTTTATTTAAGAAACTATGGTCATATATGCTTGTTGTTATATTAGCTTTTTCCACAAATTTTTTTAAAAATTCTTCTTTAGTAAGTCCCAAACTTTTTATATATTCTTTAGAAAATTCTCCATCTATTTCTGAAAACATTCCTCTCCATAAAACATGTACTAAATCATATTTTTTAGCTAAAAACATTAATCTAATTACATTATGATTAAATACTGATTTTGGAATAATATCTATATCATAGAATTTAGAAAGATTTTTCTTAATTTCCTTTGAAATATTATGAAATGCCCAACCATCAACATCATATACAATTAAAATCTTTTTCTTTTTTGAACTTTCCTCTTCTTTCCTTTTTACTCTGATTAAATCAAGTGATTTTTCAAGCCAACCTATTCTTTCTCCTAATAAAGCATTATATTCAAATATTTTATCTTCTAATCTTACTTTTTCCACTTCTTTATTTTCCATTATGTACAACCCTTTCTTGTTCTATAATTTCTTTATCATACTTAATATTTTATATATTTTTCCTGATTTCATTTTTTCTATTTCTATTTTTTCTTCTTGTAATTTTTTTTCTTCTTCTTTTATATCTCCTAAATGTTTTAAATCACCTAATAAACATTGTACATTTTCTCTTAATAATGAATTTTCTTCTTCTAATATATAATTATTTAATTCAAGTTCTCTTACTCTTTTTTCTAAATTATTTTCTTCTATATTTTCCATTAAAACATACTCCTTCCTTTTCTACATTCCTTTATTTTTTCTAAAAAGTCTTCTATTTGAGCTTCTTCAGGTCTCATTTGTTTTTCATGCCAATTTAAATTATTATCCCAATATCCACTACATTTTCCAACTGCCTCCCCACTATAGCAATATGTTATTTCATTTATTAGAACATTATTATTTTCATCTAACATAAAATCATATGCCATACTTTGAAATTTGCATTTTTTTGATACCTCAAATGCTACTTTTATAGCTTCTATTGGTATTTTGTTTTTATCATAATCTATTTTTCCACTTCCTGATGCTCTAAAATCATTGTCTCTATTATATCTAATAAAAGCAAAAGCTCTATTTCCTATTATTGTTACTCTTATATCATGGTCATTATTAGGTATAAATTTTTGAAAATATACATAATCTTTTTGTAACATATAATGCCAAGTTGGTGGTTCTGGATACTCGTCATTTTTAATATATCTAATCATTTCCGTTATTTTTTGTTTCACATTTTTATTTGATTTATAATCATTTAAAGTATATGGATATATTCCTGTTTTAAACATTTTGTCCACCATTTTTTTTGCTTCAATTTTATTATCTATTTTTAAAACATTTGCTGAACCTGCACCTAGTGATAGTTTAAATACTAATGGATATGTGGCATTTTCAATAAAATTTATCGCCTCATCATAATTGTAAAATACCCATGATGGTATTCTTGGTGCATTAATTGAATTTAACAAATAATGTTGAGCTACTTTTTCATCATAGTGCCAACAACTATTTAAATCTGGAAATACTGGTATATTTAAATTTAATTCTATATTAGGAAGAGTTTTAAGTGCTACAAATTTATATTCTGGAGAATGAAACCAATGCCACATTACCCCATCACAATCTTTTATTTGTTCCATGATATTACTATCAAAAAAATTAACTTCTTTAACATCTACTCCCCTTTTTAATAACTCCTCTTTCCATTTATATCCCCAAGAAAAATCAGGCATATTATTAGTATAATGTATTGCTATTTTTATTTTTTCATCCATATAACAAACCCCTATTTTTTAAATATTTTTCTTAATTTCCACCATCTTGAATATTCTATTTTTTCCAATTTAATTTCTAATTCTTTTATTATTTGTCTCAAATGTTCTTTTTCTTTTTCCTTTTCATTTAATTCTTTCTCTAACTTTTCTATCTCTCTTTCTTTTAATCCTTTAATATACTGATATTCAAGTTCTATACCTTCTTTTGCAATTTCTAAACAATCAATTTTTTGTTCTTTACTTTCCATTTTCATTCCTCTTTTTTTCTAAAACATAATCAAAAAATTTCTTAAATTCGTTTGCCATATTATTATGGTCAAATTTATTTGCTTGTACTATATTTTCTTTAGATAATTCTTCTAATAATTCAGGATTATTATATAATTGCTTTATTTTATTTTCAAAACATTCAATACTTCTTTCTTCTAATATAAATTTATGTTGTTTTTCACCTGTTATATATTTAACAAACCCTACATCAGTTGATATTATTGGAACTCCACATGCCATTGATTCTATTATTGGATTAGGTCCTCCTTCAGTTTTTGCAGTACATACATATATATCTAAACTATTATAAAAATCAGGCATTTTTTCTACTGGAATAATTCCATTTACTTTATCTGCCATTTTTAATTCTATATCATAACCTTCTTGTTTCAATTTTTCTACTGTTGGTAATAGTATTGTGTGTACTCCTTTACTATCTTCTAAAATGTCACTTCCCCACTTACTGTTTCCACTCCAACCTAAAATAATTTTTCCTTTTTTTCTATTTTTAAATCTTTCTAAATTTTTAGGTTTATAAAGTTCTGTATTTACACCATTTATTATAATTCCATATGTTTTTTTATACCCTTCTAAATTGCTATATATATCATATAATTTGTCTGATATTACATAATAATCATCCATCATGTTTATGGCTTTTTTATTTTTCTCATAATTTTCTTTTTCCAACAGAATTTGATCTGGTATACAGGTTGTTTTAGCAACTTTTGTAAAATTTTCTTTTAAAAACTCTTCAACATTAATATTATTTTTCTTAAAATAATAATCTTCATCTGTTAAATTAAACAGTATTCTCCTCCAAAAAAAATGTACTAAATCATAATCTTTTACCATTAATATTAGTTGCAACATATTATTTTCAAGAGCGGTAGCTGCTGGTATTATTTTTATATTATAATATTTTGATAGTTTTTCCTTTAAAATTATAGCTCTATTATAAAAAGCCCAATTATAGGTATCCACAACTAAAGCTATTTTTGGTTTTTCCATACACCATTCCCCTTTTACTTAATAAATTTTTCTACCAATTTATTACATTTAATGTCAAAATCTTTTTTCCATTCTTTGTATAAATTCATAATTTCATCTTTATGTTCTATACAATTTATTATTTTTTCTTTTATGTATTTAGGGTCATCTTCTTTAGTTAAAATTACATATTCACCAAGTTTTGTTCCTACAAAATAATCGTTATTATTTCCAAGAAGACATGGAACACCCATTTCAAAACTTTCTAATGGAAACATTGGTGCATTTTCTGTAAATGTTGGATATATATTTACTTCATTTTGTTGAATTCTCTTTAATAACTTTTCTGTTGGAATATAATCATTAACACTTGTTGTTTCTAACCCTAATATTTCAGTAAACTTTTTAGCTCCTTCATTTATTGGAACAACATCTGCAACACAATTTGGAACAAGTTTCATACTACTAAGTGCTGTATAAATATTTTTCAATTCTCTTGTATCAGCATTATAAATACCAACTTTTATTTTTTCGCTTTTTTCTTTTTCAACTCTTTCAATATTATCTAAATGTACGTTATTTTGAAGATAATAACTTTTAAAGCCAACTTTCTTATAGAATTCATACATAGTACTTCTAACAAAACCAAAACTATCTATTTTACCTTGTTTGTACAAATTCATAACATCTTTATTTAAATTCCATGTATAGTCTGAGAAAAACTCATAACAATTTCCGATGCCATATTACTTTTACAATTATATCATTATTTAATTCTTTTATTTTCTTTAAAACATCTACCCAACCATCAACAATTTGACTAAATATTACTGATTTAATATTGTTATTTATAACCGCTTCTGCTATTTTCTTTATGTTCTTTTTTCCAAAAACCTGCTCTAAAGGAACAATATTTTTAAAAAGACCTTTCGTAGAATTTGCAACACCAAGCCAAGTAGGATTATAAAAAACAATATAATCTTTACCTTTATACTCATTATTTATTTTTTGTACTGCTAACTCTACTTGCTTAGAATAATGTTTGTTTTGTTTTTTTATATTTTTACCATTAACAATTCTATATTTTATAGAACTTAAAATATGGTAAAATTTTCTAATTACTTTATAAATAAAACCATCTTTTTTTATAAATCTTTTAACAAAATTTTTAAGTTTTTGCATAAAAAATACCTTCCTATATTTCTAAAAATTGTTTTATATTTTCTTTAGATTTTTTATTATAATCTTCTTTCCACTTTTTATACTCTTCTATTACAATATCTTTATTTTTTAAGCACTCTTCTACAAGTCTACTGTTTTCTATTGGGTTATCTTCTGTTTTGGTTACAATATATTTATTTAAAATTTCATTATCATCAAATAAATCAGAAGTATTACCAATTATACAAGGAATACCTTGTTCCATACTAATAAAAAATACTGGGTGGAAATATTCTGTAAAAGATAAAGAAATATTAATATCATTTTTAATTACTTTTTTTATTATTTCATCTTCATTTATATTTTCTATTTTATCAATATTACTTTTTATCTCCATTGTACTTAAAAAATCTGTCATTCTTTCATCTAATTCATTATAATTAATATTTGAATTTTCAACCATTTTACCAATACACAATTGGTTAAATATGTTTTTATCCCAAGTATAATTTAAAGGATATATTCCTATGTTTATTAAATTATTTTCTTTTTCATTGCTTTTTACATTGTGTTTTTTTTCTTCCTTTAAAATATAGTTTTCCATTAAATATGAACAATTATATTCTAAACTCTTATAAACTTCATATTGTCCTTTTCTTAAAAAAGCTATATCATGGACTTTTCCTTCTTTTGACAATTCTAATAATTTAAAGAAGTTATTTCTTTCATATTCATAATATAGAAGACTATCCATTGTATTACAAATCACTTTTACTTTAATACCTTTTTCATATAAATATTCAACTAACTTGTCCCAACCAATTTCTAAACCACTAAAAATAATTTGCTTTACTCCGCCTTCAATTTCTTCATCTATTATTTTTATATTATTTTTATAGTCAAAATCAGTCCATCCTAAATTAATCTCTCTTGTATTTTTAAACATATTTGTAATACATATATTATCTTCTTTCTTTTTGTCACCATATAGTAAAATATATTTTTCCATATAAAATATTTTCCTTTCTATTTTCCTCTTCTAAGTATTTTTCTTAAAAATGCCTTAAAATTCAATATTACATTCATATATCCTAAATTATTATATACAATAAATGCTTCTTTCCACGATTCCTTTCTTAACATATTTCTACATTTAAAGATATTTAATTTTTGAAGGCTAGTTAATTTATCATCTTTTTCTACATATTCTGCTGTTCCAAATGTATCATTAAATATCATGCTATAATATGCTTCTATTAATTCTTTACTTGGGTTTTCTTTTACTTTCTTAATTAAATTATAAACAAAACCTTTTGTTTCTTCTGCTTCATATGGATGGTATTTCATATATTCATTAATTGCTCTTGCTCCTTCAATCATACCTTCTTGCATTGGTTTTATATATTTTTTTACTATCTCTGTTTCTTCTTCCTTTGCTCTTCTTATTGCTTTTCCTTCTTTATATCCTGTTACACTTCCTGTTCCTGGGTTATATATCCACTCTAAAAGTGTTATCATACTTGCCACTTCATTGTCTCTTATATTTTTGTCATTTAAATAGCTTATTTTATATGTGTTTTTTGGTTGTAAATTATAATAATCATATAATGTAAGATAATATCCACCAATTTTTTTATTTGTAAAAATATGAGCTAAATTATCTTGAATAGTTCCTCTCCAACCTATATCTACCATAAACATGTCTTTTTCATCATTTACTATGTTTTTAGATTTTTCAAAATATTCTAGTAGTTCTTCTTTTTTTACTTTTAACTCTTTATTTACACTTTCTACAAATTTTTTGTCTTGGAACAATTCTTGTACTCTTATATCAAACCAAGGACATAAGATTTTCTCTTCTATATCAATATTATATTTATCCATATATTTTTGATATGGTTTTATATCTATTGCTAAGGTTTTAAATAATGCTTTCATACTTTGCTCTCTATATTGAGACCATAATCTTAATAGTTCCATAATAGACATCTCTTTTAGAGATGCTGAAAATGTTCCCATTCTACTTACTTCTATAATCTCACTTTCAGGTAAGTTTACACCAAATGGGTTGTTTTCTTTTATTATTTCATGTATTTTTATAAATGTTTCTCCTTCTCTTGTTGCATAATATACTTTATCTATTTTGTTTTTTATTGCATATTCAACAATAGAGTATCCAAAGAAATATAGTAGTGGTGCTAAGTCTACACCTGTATTAAATAATTTTTCTTCTTTAGTTTTTTCTTCTTTTTTTATAGTTGATAAATCAAATTCAAATCTTCTTCCTTTTTCTGGTACAAAGTTAAATTCTTGTTTTGTTGTTTTTATTGTCTCTATTCCTAAACTATTTGCCATTTCTATGTCTGAATACACATTATCTCCTACATGTATATGTTCTTCTGGTTTTATTCCTAATTCTTCTTCTGCTTTTTTGTATAGGTTTCCTGTTCTTTTATTTAATAAATAGTCTGCTGAACTATATATTTTTTCTATTTTTATAGGCAAATTTAAATAATCTAATAATTCTTTTAAATTATCAGAACTCATATAAAAATCAGATATACAATACATTTTTAAATCTTTGTATTTTTCAAATATTGGTAATATTTCTGGATTTATATATATTACTCTTTTTTCTTGGTCTATTTCTTCTTTTAATAGTTCTTCCTCTATTTCTATATTCTCTTCAAATATTTCTTTTTCTAATATTTTAAATACATCTAATATTCTACATTCGTCATCAAATCCATTTTCTTTATTCTTCTTACATTCTTCTGCTTCTATTTCGTCTCTTTTCTTTAATATTTCATATATATTTTTATATTTTTCTTTTAATTTGTTTTCATATTTTAAAATTATATATCTTGCTGTCGCAAGTTTTATTTCTTCTGGATGACATTTTCTTTTTATTATTGTGTCCCATATATCAAAACTAATTATTTTTGCCATTTTTATTTCTACCTTTCCACTTTTATCAATTCTTTTTGATTTTATCATTAATTCCTTATATTATCAAGTAAAAACCTGTTTTATTTTAAAATTTGCATCTTTTATTACATTATCTGTTTAATTTTATTTTTTAAACAAAAGAAGACCCAATATGAGTCTTCTTTTTAAGTGAATAAACGATAAAAGAGTTTGTAGGTAAACTTTTTAGCAACCTATATCGTATTCTTCGCAAAACCATGGCTTAATGTATGCTGTCATGATTTTGTCACGCTCAGGAATATTTCTAATATCTTGATACCTAACAAATTCCACATTATCTTCGTTTCCTACTGTTGTTACCACGCCTTCTGTTAGTAACTTTTCATCAATAGCCCAGTAGTCAAAAACATATGGCTTTCTTGGTCTATTGGGATCATATCTATAACTAAACTCTTGTAGCTCAGCAATTTCTTCTGAGACGTTTTTGTTTAGTAGATAGTCATTCATTCCCCAATGTTTTTTTGTCGTGATTTTTTGTGAAAGGTCAGAAAAAGCTGTTCCTCTTACCATACTTTCTGTTTTTCCTAAAAACTTACTACATACCCTTTTGGTGACCTCATCAATGCAATGAATGTAAGGCTCGGCAAGCCTAACACTTATCTTGAAAAACGTCCTGTTGCCAGGTATTGTATACCACATTCTTACTTTTCCGCGTTCTTTATCAATTTCTACTTCCTCACACTGGAATTTCATGACCCGATTAATCTCTGAGCTGTTAAGTACTTGCTCTTCACAGCCCGTTTGCTCTTTTGGAATGGATAAAATCATCCCTTTAGGTATCCGAAGATGATAGTGTAGCTTTATCTTCGTACGCTCTTTTCCTTTAACCTGATAAATTTGCATTACAGTTCCCTTCTCTTTCTAGTAAATCCACTGCTTACAAAAGCCTTTATTACAAGCTCGTAGTTATTGTAACATATTTTACATAATATTTCAAGAAAAAGAAAAAAATAAGATAAGAATTCATTCTTACCTTACCTTTATCAAATTAAGATTGTGTTACTGGATAAACACTTACTTGTTTTTTATCTCTACCTTTTCTTTCAAATTTTACATTTCCGTCGATTAAAGCAAATAATGTGTCATCACTTCCCTTTCCAACATTTGTTCCAGGATGTACTTTTGTTCCTCTTTGTCTAACTAATATATTTCCAGCTAGTACAAATTGTCCATCAGCTCTTTTAACACCAAGTCTTTTTGATTCACTATCTCTACCGTTACGGCTACTACTTTGACCTTTTTTATGAGCCATGCTTTCTCAACTCCTTTCGACTTTTTATTTCTATTTAGCTTCTACTTTTTCAGTAGCTTTTTCTGTTTCTTTTTTAGCTGTTGTTTTCTTTTCTGCTCCTGTTTTTATAGATGTGATTTCTACTTTTGTATATGGTTGTCTATGACCATATTTTCTTCTATAATTAGCTTTCGCTTTCATTTTGAAAACAATTATTTTTTTAGCTTTACCATGAGAAACTACTTTTCCTTCTACTTTCACACCTTTTACATAAGGAGTTCCTACTTGTACTTTTCCTTCTTTAGATACTAAAATCACATTATCAAATGTCACTTTTTTTCCTTCTTCTGCATCTAATTTTTCGAAAAATACTACATCTCCTTCTGCTACTTTGTATTGTTTTCCACAGCTTTCAATTATTGCGTACATCTCAAAGTGCACCTCCCTTATTTGTATACTCGCTAATCCTTTTTTCAGGCAATTAACAATAGTTAATATTTTGGTACCTTGACTAAGCGGATTACAGTTATTTATTTTAACATAAATTTCCTCTGCTGTCAACAGTTTTTTTGCTTTTTTCGATGCAGTATACGTAAGTAAAAAAAAACTTTATCGTCTTTCATTTGCTCATGTTACAGTATTATTTTCATTTTCATCTACTATGTAAATATCAGACCCATAGATTCCTTTATAATTTTTTGATTTCTTGTTACAAAATCTTACTTATATTCATATTATTATTAATTATTAGAATTTTTTAAAAAACTATCCTTATCAATATCAACTATTTTATAGGCGTGAACATTCTTATTATTAAATACTACTTCTTGTTTTTTATAATTACTTTTATGTGTATTGTATAACTCATAATTTTCACCAATTTTTATTTTTTCTCCAAAATCATAATCAATGAAATATAACTTTTTACTCTTCTCCTCTTCAAAAAATACTCTTTCTCTTTGATAATCAATATCTTCTACTGTTATAACTTTTAAGCATACTTTCTTCTTTTTAGTAAGTCTTCTATATAGAAAAATAATAAAAATTAATATTTCTATTGCCAAACTCGTATATATTACAGCATTATATTTACCTGATATAGTATCTATCGCTGAATCAGATGGCAATTCCTTATTGTAAAACACAGTTATTTCACGACCTATATAATATTCACTTTCGCTTGGAACATAAAATCTTACATATGACTTCACACGTTTTTCGCTATAATATTTAATTCCGTTTACTTCATATTCTACAATTATTGTTCCTCTGTAAGCAGTTCTATAAAAATCACCTCTAGCAGAAAAATTTTCGCTTGTATTTACAATATCAACAATTACTCCTAATGTTTTTTGCTTATTTTTTATTGTTAAAAAATCATTCTGTATAAAGAATAATATTATAACTTCAATTGCAACTATTATCCCAAATATTATACTATATTTTAAAAATTTTTTTCTTTCATCTCCCATTATCTTTCCCCTTTATTCTTCATAGCTCTAAGAACTTATATATATATTCTACCATAAGTAATGGTATATTTATTAAATTATGATCTTTTTATAAATTTAAATATTCTTATATTGTATAATATAATATATTTCATACTTATTGTCAAAAATAAAATCATTTGCTTTTATATTATTATTTACATTCATACTATTTCCCTTTCTGAATACACTTAAACCAGGAGGAATTTATCATGAAAGCTAATTTTTATGTTATAAAAATAAAAAGAAATATATTACCATTAATATTTTTAATATTTACAATGTGTTTATTAATATTTTCAAATACTAATCTTCCAGCTGTTAAATCTGGTCTAACATTATGGGCCACATCTGTTGTACCATCACTTTTTCCATTCTTCGTTGCAACAGAAATGCTTATGCATACAAAAGTTATATATTTTTTTGGGAAATTCTTAAATAAAATTATGAGACCATTATTCAACGTAAGTGGTGAAGGTTCTTTTGCCTTTATTATGGGAATAATTAGTGGATACCCAGTAGGAGCAAAAATTGCAAGTAATTTTAGAAAAAATAATATTTGTTCAAAAGAAGAATGTGAAAGATTGCTTAGCTTTACTAATAACTCTGGTCCTCTTTTTATAATAGGTTCTGTTGGTATTTTAATGTTTGGAAGTACAACTATTGGTATTTTGCTTTTTATAACACATATTTTAGCATGTATTAGTGTTGGAATAATATTTAGATTTTGGAAAAATAATTGTAAAAAAAATCCTCAAAATCCCAATTTTTATAATGAAAATAAAAACGTTTCTTTTTCAAATCTTGGAGAAATTTTATCAAACAGCATAATAAGTAGTATTACCACAATTCTTCTAATTGGGGGTTTTGTTGTTATTTTTTCATGTATAATTTCTATTTTAAAAGCAAGTGGTTTATTACATATCATTTCTACTTGTTTATCACCTTTATTTAATATTTTAAACATTGATACAAGTTTTATTTCTCCACTTATTAGTGGCTTTTTAGAAATTACAAATGGAATAAATGCTATTTCCGGAATTCCTTGTAAAAAACTTTCTATTAACTTAATTTTCACCGCATTTCTTCTTGGTTTTGGTGGCATTTCAATACTTCTGCAAGTACTAAGCATTACATCAAAAACAGATTTATCAATTAAACCTTACATTTATGGAAAACTACTTCAAGGAATACTTGCCTCTTTTTATACATATATTTTTATTAATACAATACCATTTTTTAATTTTGATATTTAGGGAGAGTGATTAATTTTGGAAAGAGATTTTAATAATGGATTTAATCCAAATTTTATGGACTATAACTCAAATACTAATATGGATATGAATGATTTATACAAAGACCCAATGTTTAATCCTATTATGCAATATGAACAGGCTTTTTATTATTATAGATATTTATGTATGCAAATGGATTATAAAATTAAATGTAAAGAATATGAAAAAATGTGCAACCAAGATAATAGAAACACAAGAAGACCCGAGTAGCCCTCTTGATTTTTTCTTCAAAACGTATTATACTAATTTAGTATTATACCCCTTATTTAGGGAGGTTTGACTAAAATGTCTAAAACTTTAAAGAACATTATGCTTGTTTCTATAATAATTGGTATTATTTTACTTTGTATTTTTAAATTTATATGGCTTAGTGATTTTCCAGGACTTGTAAAGGGAATTGTTCCACTTTTTCTTCTTACATTGTTCATTATTATTCTTTGTATAATTACAAACTCTTATGGGGTTAAAGATGGATATTTATTGCACAAAGTTAATATGACTAATATCACATCAGAATTAGCAAAAATATGTATGAAGGAAAGCCAAAAATATAATCCTGAAAATCATAATAACACGTCTTTTGAAACTCTTTTCCAATACCTATATTATTGTGCTGGTACTGATACTATAAATGCAATTATCGAAGAAGAAAAAGAGCTTGATAAATACTTCTTCCCCAATATCAATTTTGAAGAAGAAACATAATGTTAAAATGAGCCTACATTTAGGCTCATTCTTTATTTTAAAAAGAAATATGCAAGTACAATTAATCCAAGTACTATTCTATAGTATCCAAAAACTTTAAAATCATGTTTTTTAATGTAATTCATTAAAAATTTAATAATCGCAACAGAAACTACAAATGAAACAATCATACCAACTAATAATACTGCTATTTCTATTCCTGTAAATCCTAATCCAAATTTAACTAATTTTAGTAAACTTGCCCCAAGCATTGTTGGAATTGCTAAATAAAAAGTAAATTCTGCCGCATTGGGTCTTGATAATCCTATTAATAACCCTCCGATAATAGTTGCTCCAGAACGTGATGTTCCTGGAAATATTGCAGCTAACAATTGGAATACTCCAATTAATAAAGCATCTTTATATGTAATTTCTGAATTCGTTTCTTTTAAAGTTCCTTTTCTTTTCTTATTCCAATTTTCTATAACAATAAATGCAATACCAAAAACAATTAAAGCAATAGCTATACATGGTGGGTTATAAAACCACGCTTCGAATACTTCATCAAATAAAAGCCCTATAATTGCTGCCGGAATACAACCAACTAAAATCTTTCCCCACAAATTCATTTTTTCTTTATCAAAGAAGGATAAAAAACCATCCCTCTTAATTGCTTTTTCTTTATTTTTAGTAAATGGCCATATTTTCTTAAAATATAAGATTACAACCGCAAGTATCGCACCAAACTGAATGACTACCTGAAACATGCTCCAAAATCCTTCTGAAACATTATTAAATTTTATAAATTCCTCTGCAAGTATCAAATGTCCTGTACTACTAATAGGTAGCCATTCTGTAATTCCTTCTATAATTCCAAAAATCACTGATTTCAAAATATCTACTATCATTTTTTCTTTCCTTTCTTTTTACAATTAAAATTCCAATTTTTATTTTTTATATATTTCTTTTAAAATATTGTAAATAGTATCTTTTATAAATTCTGCTGTTGTAACAGGAGCTACTTTTCCGTGGTAATGCTAAAGCCCATATTAATTTCAAACCTCTTTCCTTTGCTTCTTTTTTATCAATTCCACCAGGATTTGAAGCTAAATCAATAAGTAAACATTCTTCTTTCACATATTGCATTCTTTCTTTATTTAAAATTAAATGTGGTACTGTATTTATTATAATATCAAACTCTTCTAAATTTTCTCCTAACACATTAATATTAGTTTCATTATGTCCATATGCTCTAATCCAAGCTAAATCTTCTTCTTTTCTTGCAGCACAAGTAACTCTTGCAGACACCCCCGCTAATTTTCTTGCTAAAACTTTTCCAATCCTTCCAAAACCTAATATTAACACTTTGCTTCCATGTATTATTTTATTAGTATTTGCTATTGCAATTTCAATTGCCCCTTCTGCTGTTGCAACAGTATTTAACACTGCTAATTCTTCTCTTTTCATAATGTCAATAATTTCTACATATTCATCATTTGCCATATTATATACATCTGGCATAATACTTCCTGCAATTAATATTTTAGCATTTAAATAATGTATTAGTTCCCTTACAGATATTTCCTTATCACTAAATGGTGCATTTATATTTACTCCATTGCTGGAAAAAGGTATAGGTCCAATTACAACTTCTACATCTTCTGGTATTGCTTTACTTAATTTTTCAGAAAATATTATATTTTCATTTTCTTTTAACTCTTCTGCCTTCTCTAAACCAAAAGTATATACTTTGTTTTCATCATTTGCTAGCATTTTAGCAAGTTTAATTATTCTTAAATCTCCACCAATTATAGCAAAATTTGTACTCATAAAATCCCTCCTTATGCTTATTATATTGTTTTTTTAGAATTTTATGAGTAAATTTATTAATCTTGTCTTTCTTTTTGTATAATATTATCTTTTGTATCTATTTTTTCATCTTTTTCTAATTTTTCAGTTTTATTTTTCTTTAACAAATTAATATCATTATAACTCAAATGTCTTGTAATCTCAGCCATTTTCTCTAAATGCTCTTTTACATTAACTTCTTTTTTACTCAAATGCCTTTCTTCTTTCTCATCAATTTCTTCTTTGTTTTCTAAATTAAATGGTATTGAAATCTTCGCCATAATTGGTATAAAAATAGGATCTTTCCTTACTTTCTCTACAATTTTCTTACTATCTATATCAATTGCAGTATTCACATATTTTATAGCTGTATCTTTATCATTTTTAATCAATTCAATTTTTGACAATTCATAATAACTATCTGCTGATAATTCTTCTTCATTTATAGCTTCTAAAAATTTCTGTTCTGCCTCTTCTATTTCTTTATAAATAAGAGCAATTTCAGCCAGATTATATTTTAAAGCATACGCTAAATTATTAATTTCAGCTGCTTTTTCATAAGCAATTTTAGCACTTTGGAAATCATTTAACATTGTATATGCTATTCCTAAATTATAATTTAAATCATAACTATACGGATTATATTTCAGTGCATCTTGATATACATTTACAGCTTCTTTATACATCTCTGTATCAATTAGAATATCTCCGAAGCAACATAGATGCTTCATAATTATCTGGTTTTTTATTTAATAAGTTAAATAACATTTCACTCGCTTCATCTTTTTTATCTAATCCATTTAAAAGTTTAGCTACTTTATAATAAGAATCATAATCTTGTTTATCCAAGTCTATTGCCTGTACATATTCATCTATAGCTTTTCTCATTCCGCCTTCTTTTTCATAAATTTCAGCTAAACTTTTATGTGCTTTATAGCTGTCTTTGTTTTTGTCAAGCAAACTAAGTAGTGCTTCTTTTGCTTTTTTATTATTATTAAGCATAAGATAAATTTTTGCTTTAAATAAATTAGTTGCTTCAAATAAATATATTCCTTGTTTTTCTAAAACAATAACTATTATAGGTATTAATACTGCAAGTACATATTTTAATATCATAAATAACACATTTAATTTTATATCAAATAGAACTTCTAAAAAATTAAGTGCTATCCCCATTGCTTCTACTACTAAAATTGTTACATAACTAGTATCATTTTTTCTTATCATCCTGAAAAACATATATACAAATATCGCAAATGAAACAAATATAAATAATAACTGTTCTAATAGCATGTTAATTTCTCCTTTTTATTTTCACATTTCTATTTTATTTCATTTTTTATCATTTGTCTAGCTATTTATATATTCTTTGGTAAATTTCATAATTTCTTAATATTTTTCTTACATAATTGTTAGTTTCTTTATATGGTATATTTTCAATATCTGTACCATCATTCCTTATTATCCCTTTTTCTATCCAATTATTAACAGTTCCTATCCCTGCATTATATGCAGCAACTGCTATTTCTTTATTTCCATATGTTTCAAGTAATGTTGATAGATATTTTGTTCCTATGTTTATATTATTTTCAACTTTTTTAATTTCTTCATTAAAATTATCTTTATCAATATCTATACCATATCTTGTAACAATATCTTCAGCTGTTTCTTCCATTATTTGCATTAATCCAATTGCATTTTTATGTGATACTGCATTTTCATCAAAATTGCTTTCTGCTTTTATTACTGCAAATATTAAATTTTCATCAACGCCATATTCTTCTGCATAAATATTTACAATTTCTTTATAATTCTGAGGATAAATAATTCTTAGTATTTTATCTTTTAAAAGAAAAATAACTGTAATAGCAAGTAAAAACACTGCAATAACAATAATCATCTTCTTACTTTTCACATAAATCTCTCCTTTGGGGACGTTTCCTTTAGCTCGTTTTCGAGCAAAAGGAAACGTCCCTATTTACATTCATACCAATTGTCTGCTTCTGAAATCTCTGCAACCAACGGTACATTTAATTTTGTTGCTGTTTCCATACATTCTTTGACAATTATTTGTACTTCTTCTACTTCATTAATTGGTGCTTCTATCATCATCTCATCATGTACTTGTAATACTATTTTTGATTTTAATCCCCTTTTTTCTATTTCTTTAAATACTTTTATCATTGCAATTTTCATTATATCTGCTGCTGTTCCTTGTATTGGTGTGTTCATTGCTGCTCTTTGCCCAAATTGCCTTACTAAATAATTATTTGATTTTAATTCTGGTATATATCTTCTTCTATTAAATAATGTTTCTACATATCCTTTTTCTTTTGCTTCTTCTATTACATTATCCATATATTTCTTTATTCCAGAATATTCATTTAAATACTCATCTATATATACTTTTGCTTGTTTTCTTCCTATTCCCAGCTGTTCTCCTAGTCCAAAGTCACTTATTCCATATACTATTCCAAAGTTTACTGCTTTTGCATTTGTCCTTTGCTCTTTTGTTACTTCTTCTATAGGTGTTTTAAATACTTTTGATGCTGCTTGTTTATGAATATCTTCTCCTTTTTTAAATGCTTCTACCATATGTTTATCTTCTGATATTGATGCTAAGACTCTTAGTTCTATTTGTGAATAGTCTGCGTCTACATATACATATTCTTTTTCTGGTTTAAATACCTTTCTTAATCTTTTTCCTAGTTCAAATCTTGTTGGTATATTTTGAAGATTAGGTTCTGTTGAACTTATTCTTCCTGTTGCTGTTATTGTTTGATGGAAAAATGAATGTATTCTTTTTGTTTTGGGATTTATATATGGTTTTAAGCCTTCTACATATGTTGAATTTAGCTTCATTAGTTGCCTATATTCTAATATTTGTTCTATTATTGGATCTTCTTTTTTTAATTTTTCTAATACTTCTACATCTGTTGAATAGCCTTTTTTTGTTTTCTTAATTACTGGTAATTTCATTTTTTCAAATAAGATTTCTCCTAATTGTTTTGGTGAGTTTATATTAAATTCTTCTCCTGCCATTTCATATATTATTTTTGTTATTGTGTCTAATTTTAATGTTAATTCTTTACCAAAACTTTCTAATTCTTCTTTATCTATGTACATTCCATTCCACTGCATATTTGATAATACTTCTACTGTTGGCATGTCTATTTTATTAAACAAGTCTAAACAGTTTATTTCTTCTAATTTACCTCTTGTTATTTCTTTTATTCTTCCTATTGAATATGCATATAAACAGATTTTTTCAATTTCTCTTTGTGATATTTCTTTACCTTCCTTATTTTTCTCATTTTCTTCTGTTTCAAATAAATTTATTTGTTTTTGTTTATCTTCTTTTTCTTCTTCTCCTAATAATTGTTCTGCATCTATTTCTAAATATTTTGCTATTAAATCTTCTATTTTCAATTTGTTGTCTGTTGGATTTAATATATATGATGCTATTGCTATATCATAATCTATTCCTTTTAAATTTATTCCTGATTGCTTAAGTAAAATATATGTTTTACTTAAATCTATTCCTATTTTCTTTATTTCTGAATTTTCAAATATTGTTTCTAATTTTTTTAGTTCTTCTTCATTTTCTATTTTTGTATAGTAAACTATTTTTTCTATATTATTATATATTGATATTCCTCTTATTTTTTCTTTTATTATTTTCTCTTCATCTTCTATTTTTTCTTCCAACAAATAAAATATCATTTCTTTTTGTTTTTTTATAAATTCTTTTATCTCTTCTATATTTTTTTCTTCTTTTTTATATAACTCTTTTTCTTCTTTTATTTCCCCTTTTTCTGTACTTGTACATTCTCCTTTTAAATTAAATCTTTCTATATAACGATTAAAATTTAATTGTTTAAATATCTCCAATACCTTTTCTTTATCCCATTCTTCTACTTTAAAATCAGTTAAATTGTCTTTTATTGGTACATTTACATTTATTGTTCCTAATGTTCTTGAAAGAATGGCTAATTCCTTATTTTCTATTATCTTTTCTCTTTGTTTTCCTTTTAAATTATCTTTTCCTTCTTCTATTTTCTTATATAATTTGTCTATTGAACCATATTCTTGAATTAGTTTTAAGGCTGTTTTTTCTCCTATTCCTGGTACTCCTGGTATATTGTCTGATGTATCTCCTTGAAGTCCTTTTACTTCTATTAGTTGTTGTGGCTTTAGACCATATTTTTCTTTTATCTTTTTTTCATCATATTCGTCTGTTTCTGATTTTCCTCCTTTTGTGTGTGGTATTCTTATTGTTACTTTATTTGTTGCTAGTTGAAATGTATCTCTGTCTCCTGATAATATTATTACTTCTAAGCCTTGTTTTTCTCCATAGCGAGATAAGGTTCCTAGTACATCATCTGCTTCATATCCTTCCATTTCTACTATATCTATATTCATTGCTCTTAATATTTCTTTTATCATAGGCATTTGCTCTGCCAATTCATCTGGCATTCCTTTTCTATTTGCTTTATAACCTTCATACATTTTATGTCTTGCTGTTGGCTTTTTTAAATCAAATGATACTGCCATATATTTTGGTTTTACATCTTCTAATAATTTAAACATTATTGCTAAAAATCCATATACTGCATTTGTATATTTTCCGTCTTTAGTTGTTAGCATCTTGCTTCCCATTATTCCGTAAAACGCTCTATTCATTATACTGTTTCCATCTATTAATACAAATTTTTCCATTTCTTCCTCCTTAAAAATCTTTTTTATTATAACATAATTTTTTCGTAAAACAAATAAAAATACCAAAGAATTAAGAAAAAAAATCGATTTTCTATTTTTTTTAATATTTAGAATAAGAACTTTGAAGATATAAAAAACATGAAAGATTTATATGTTTACAAGTTTACTTTCTATGAATATGCTTTACTATTTAAACTTTTGGAATATATATTGGAAATAGGTAGCAAAATTTATCATAAATTTCACTACCTATTATAAAAAATGAAAGAAAATCATTTTAAAAACTATTTTATTGCCATGTAAATATTGGATAACCATTATTTATATTATTTGAATCTTCTTTAAATACATTTTCTCCATTTACGACACTTAATATCCTTGGAAATTCATCAAGGCTAACCCATTCTGTCACTCCTGTAATTGTTCCACTTCCAGCTACACCTATATCATAAGTTCCTTTTAAATAGTAGCAGTTACTAAGTGTTATTAAATTACTTCCTGCTATACTTCCAACTTGCTCACTACTTAATTCATTCGCTTCTATTGAGCCAGTATTATAAGCATTATTTATACTTACATTAGTAGCATTATTAACTATACCTCCAGTAATTCCTCCAACTCTTAAATCTGTACTACTATTTGTACTTGTTACTTTTCCTATATTAAAAACATTATCTATTGTAGAATTACTACCCTGAATTCCTATTATTCCTCCTATTCTAAATAATTCTGTATCACTAGTTTTATCACCGTTTTTAATACCTATAATATTTCCAACATTATAACAATTTGATAAACTTGCTGAACTCAAACTACCTGTACTACCTGCAATTCCTCCTACAGATCTATTCATATTACTTGAAGTACTACCTTGTATAGTTGCATTATTGTAACAGTTTCTAATAGTTGAAGTAATACTACTTATATTACAATAACCTATAATTCCTCCGACAATTACTTGAGTATTTCCACCATCTGCATTTATATTTCCTCTATTAAAACATTTTTCTATATTAACCACTTCATTATCGTCTGAATTTTCTGCTGCTGTCTGCCCTGCTATTCCTCCACAAGCAATATTAGCATTATATTGTGTTTCGTTAATATTTTCACATTCTATACTTGCTAAATTATAACAATCTTCAATGTTTGCACTTCCTTTAGTTCCTCCACATATTCCTCCAACAGGCATATACCCCTTTGCTGTAATCTCTAAACTACCTGTAACATAACTATTATAAATATTATTATAATTAACTGCAACTATACCTCCTACTGAAGTAATTGATTCTCCTTGTACTGTTATATTAGTATTTACTAGTCCTATATTTTTAATTTCTCCATAATTTTCAGTAAAAAGTCCTACTACTAAATTTTCATCACTATTCATATTTATATATAAAGAGCATATTGCATTATTATTTCCATCAAAAGTTCCATAAAAACTGTTTGTTCTCTCTTGATTTCCTATTGGACTAAAGCCTGTTCCTGATATTAATGCTTGTTTTAATGGTCCAGTATATCCATATTGTGCAAAATCTGTTCTATTAGGGTTTACATATGATTTGTCTGATAAGAAATCTAAGTTTGTTCCTAGTTTTACCGTCTTTCCTTCATAAGTAGTTCCATTTGTTACATCATAAGAAAAAAATACTAAATCTTCTATACTATTTATCACAAAGGTAGTATTATTTTCTTGTTCTAATTGCCCTGGATTTTCATCATCTACTTGAATAATTGGTACATCTTTTCCCATTACTGTTGCTTCTAACTGTGCTAAATCCATTTCTTCTTGTTTTGCCGCATTTTCTGTTTCATTTGCTGCCCTTTGTGCTTGAGTTAGTATTCCATTCTCTCCTGTTAACATCGCAATTGAAACACCTGCTAAAATTAGTAAAACAATTATTGTAATCACAAGTGCTATAAGCGTAATCCCGATTATTATTATTGTTTAATCTTTTTACATTCATTTTCATCTTT
>CALXZU010000006.1 GCA_944393325.1 uncultured Clostridia bacterium | reverse complement strand
AGGAGAGATAGAAAATGAATTTAAAAGAGAAACTAAATAATAGAGGAATTACATTAATTGCTTTAGTGATTACTATAATTGTCCTTCTAATTCTTGCAGGAGTAAGTATTGCAATGCTAACAGGAGAAAATGGAATACTAACACAAGCACAAAATGCTAAAGATGAAACAGAAAAAGCTTCAGCAATGGAAGAAGTACAATTAGAAGCATTAGGAGCAATTGATACAGACGGAAAAATAAATGTAGATAGGTTAATTGATAATATATCTAAAAATTTAAATGGTGCAAATTCAACATCATTAGGAAATGAAGTAGTAGTGGAATATAAAGGAAATAAATATTTAGTAGAAGAAAATGGAAATGTAATATATTGGGAAGGTGGAGAAACAAAAGCAAATGCACCAAAACTAGTAAAAGGAATGATACCAGTAAAATATAATGTAGAAAGTGGAAACTGGGTAATATGTAGTGAAGATGACCCTGAATGGTATAGTTATACAACTGAAGAAAAGAAATGGGCAAATGTAATGTTATGTGATGGAACATATGATGAAAGTACAGCTATAGGAACGGAAGTAGCAGAAAAAGATTTAGGAAGTATGTTTGTGTGGATACCAAGATATGCATATAAAATAACAGAAGGATATCATGAGGCAAGTGGAGCGTTAGATGTAAAATTTGTAGCAGGGACAAGTTATGCGTATTCAGATAGTAAGGGAAATATAACAGAAGCAAAAAATGGAAATGAAGAAGGAGTAATAACAGACACCGGATATACAGATTATGTAGTACACCCAGCATTTACAGATGGAAATAAATATAATAGTTTTGATAACGGAGAATGGAGAGAAGAAATAGAAGGAATATGGGTAGCAAAATTTGATGCAGGAATAAAAACAACAGAAGATGATACAAGTGCAAAAGTATCAAGTAGTAATACAGCAGATGATTTATATTATCCAATATTTAAAGGAAGAAAATTTGGATATAACTATGTAAATGTATCACAATGTTATGATATATCACAAAGTTTAGATGATAATGGAAATCCATATGGAATAAATAGTTTATCAAATAGCCATCTAATGAAAAACAGTGAATGGGGAGCAACAGCATATTTGTCAATTAGTAAATATGGATATTCAGAAGGAAGTAGTAGTAAAGAAAAGGCCAAAAACAATTTAAGGGTAACAGGAGTAACTAATCCAAATAATACAGGTGAAATAACAGCAATAACAGGATATTCAGCAACAACAGGGAAAGCTAGTGAAAATTCAATAGCATATAGTTCAGAAAGTAGTTTGGGAAATTCTGTTTCAGGAACAAATAGTCAAACATCATATGCATGGAATAATTGTAATAGTAATTCCGATGAAGGAAATGGAACATTATCTAGTACAACAGGAAATATATATGGAGTATATGATATGGGAGGAGGACTAGCAGATTATATATCAGCATATGTAAATAGTGGTTCAAGTAATTTAACAACATATGGAGGAAGTTTTGCAAATAGAACGTCAAATCATTTATCAACAGCATATCCATATAATCCAGTTACAACAGATTATAAAGATTTTAATTCAGGATATAATGGAACAGGATGGAATAAGATTTTTGGAGATGCATTGTGGGAAACATCAAGTGGAACAGGAAGTGGAAAAGCATGGTTTGGACAAACGTTAGAAGAAGATGGATCTTCGGAAGAACCTTTCTTCCCTCGTGGCGGGTATTGGTATACTACGGGTACTGTCGGCTTGTGTGGCTTGTATGACGATATTGGGTTTGCCTACAGCAATTTTGGCTTCCGCAGTGTGTTAGTGGTCGAGTAGCACTTTGACTTTCCTTGCTCCTTGAACCCTTTTGGGCAAATTAGAATTGTAAAGATATTATTAGATATGTAGAGAAGAATGAAAAAAAGTAAAAAGAACCGATAGTGAATGAAATTCGCTATTGGTTTGGAGCAAGAGACTTAAATGTGCTACTAAAAACATACAGGGATTAAACTGGTTTCAACTACGCTAGCATTACTTTTAGTTTCTTCCCTCGTGGTGGGAATTGGAATAATACGGATAATGTCGGCTTGTGTGGATTGAATGACAATAATGGGAATGCTAACAACAATTATGGCTTCCGCAGTGTGTTAGTGGTCGAGTAGCAAAATTAATATAAATGACAAAAGTGGAAATGATAGAAGAAGCAAGTTAAAAAAACGGATACTTTAATTGTTTTATTAATACTTGCGGAAGTAAGTATTAATAAAATACAAAAAATTGAGATACAGCCTTTGTCACAATACTTTCGTTTCTGGTCGCTTTTTAGGTGTATAAGTTAGTGAAATATATTAAAAAGAAAAAATTGAAATAAAATAGAAAAGTAAAAAGTCTTAAATCACTTGACTTTTGCTTTTTAAGTGATTTTTTGCTATTGACAAAAAAGTTAAATAGGTATATAATAATTAGGATTTAAGGGAGACTTTAAGTCCATTTTTTTCGGACTTAAAAAGAAATATAATAAAAGAAGGGGTAAGAAATGAACAATAAAAACATAAGAAATATAGCAATAATAGCACACGTAGACCATGGAAAAACAACATTAGTAGACGCAATGCTTAGACAAAGTCATGTGTTTAGAGAAAATGAGCAAGTACAAGAAAGAGTAATGGACTCAAATGACTTAGAAAAAGAAAGAGGAATAACAATTCTATCAAAAAACACAGCAGTAATGTATGATGGTGTAAAAATAAATATAGTAGACACACCAGGACATGCAGATTTTGGTGGAGAAGTAGAAAGAGTACTAAAAACAGTAGATGGAGTACTTTTATTAGTAGACGCATTTGAAGGTGCAATGCCACAAACAAGAGAGGTATTAAAAAAATCATTAGCTTTAGGGTTAAAACCAATAGTAGTAATAAACAAAATAGATAGACCAGGAGCAACTCCAGAGAAAGTAGTAGACCAAGTAATAGAATTATTTATAGAATTAGATGCATCAGATGAGCAATTAGAATTCCCAGTAGTATATGCATCAGCAAAACAAGGAATTGCAAAAATGAATTTAAGTGACGAAAGTGATAGCTTACATTGTTTATTTGAAACAATAATAAATACAATAGAAGCACCAGATTGTGATGAAGAAGGCCCAGCACAAATGCTAGTATCAAACATAGATTATGATGACTATGTAGGAAGAATAGCAGTAGGAAGAGTAGAACGTGGATCAATGAAAGTAGGAATGCCAGTTTCAATATGTGGAAGAGAAGATAAAATATCACAAGGAAAAATTGCAAAAGTATATACACATATGGGATTAGATAAGGTAGAAGTAGAAGAAGGAAAAGCAGGAGATATAATAGAAATAGCAGGAATACCAACAATAAATATAGGTGATACAATATGCGACTTTAATCATCCTGAAAAGATACCATTTGTAGACATAGATGAACCAACCGTGTCAATGACATTTAGTGTAAACAATGGACCATTCGCAGGAAAAGAAGGACAATTTATAACATCTCGTCACATTAGAGACAGACTATTTAAAGAATTAGAAAGAAATGTATCATTAAGAGTAAAAGAAACAGACTCAGCAGATAGTTTTGAAGTATCAGGAAGAGGAGAATTACATTTATCAGTATTAATAGAAACAATGAGAAGAGAAGGATTTGAACTATTAGTATCAAGACCAAAAGTTATATTTAAAGAAATAGATGGACAAAAATGTGAACCAATAGAAGATTTAGTAGTAAATGTACCAGATGAAAGTGTAGGTACTGTAATAGAAAAATTAGGTAGAAGAAAAGCAGAAATGACAAATATGGAACCAGCAGAAGATGGACATACTAAAATAGAATTTAAAATACCATCAAGAGGATTAATTGGATATAGAACAGAATTCCTAACAGACACGAAAGGTGAAGGAACAATGAATCATATCTTCAATGGTTATGAACCATATAAAGGAGAAATTCAAGCACGTGTTAGAGGAACAATAGTAGCATTTGAAAATGGAAAATCAGTAACATATGGATTATATAATGCACAAGATAAAGGAGAGTTATTCATAGGTCCTGGTGTAGATGTATATGAAGGAATGATAGTTGGCTTAAACTCAAGAGGAGAAGATTTAAGTATTAATGTATGTAAAGAAAAACATTTAACAAATACAAGAGCATCAGGTTCAGATGAAGCATTACGTTTAGTACCACCAATTCAAATGAGCTTAGAACAAGCAATAGAATTTATCCAAGATGATGAATTAGTGGAAATAACACCAAAATCAATAAGATTAAGAAAGAAAATATTGGACACAAAAGAAAGAGAAAGAGCAGCAAGAAGAAAAGAATAAAATGAGAATTTTAGGGACGTAGAATTTTTGAGTTTACAGGTTGATTATGAAAAAAGACAAAAATTCTCTGTCTCTAATTGTTTTTAAAAGGAGCAAATAGATGAACATAGAAGAACTGGGAAAAATAAAAAATAAAGCATTAGAAGAACATATACCAATAATAATGGATGATACATTAGAAGTAATAGAAGAATATTTAAAAGATAATAAGCCTAAAAAAATACTTGAAATAGGAACAGCAGTTGGTTATTCAGCAATATGTTTTACAGAATTTTTAAGTGAAGATGGGATAATTGATACAATAGAAAGAGAACATATAAGAGTAGAAGAAGCAAAAGAAAATATAAAGAAAATGGGCTTAGAAAGTAAAATAAATATATTAGAAGGAGATGCTGTAGAAATTTTACCAACATTAGATGGGAAATATGATGTGATTTTCATAGATGCAGCAAAAGGAAAATATCCATTTTTCTTAAAAGAATCTCTTCGCATGCTTTCAAAAAATGGTATAATATTTGCAGATAATATTTTGTATAAAGGTTATGTTTTAAGTGATTATAATAAACATAAACAACGTACAGCAGTTAGAAATTTAAGAGAATATATTAAAGAAACAACAGAAAATGAAAATTTAGATACTAAAATATTAGAAGTAGGAGATGGGTTAGCAATAACTAAATTTGAAAAGAAATGAGAAATATGTTATAATAATACCATGTTTTATACAGATTTCCTTAGTTTACCTGGTTTTTAACCAGTCTACATAGTTTTAAACAACCCTTTGAATAAAGGAGGAAAAATGAAAAAAGGTATTCTTAGAAATCTTGTTAGAATTATTTTCTGCATAATTTGTAGTATTTTTATTGGATTTTATACTATGCCTTTTCTTGTTAATACATTTAATAAGGAGATTTCAGGAGAGACTAGACAAACATGTATAGAGATTTTGGATCAAAAAACTAAAAGAATTGAAGACACAGGACTTACCTTAGAAGAATTAACCGATGAAGATGTTGATGAATGGACTATTTCAAAAAGTGAAATAGACAGTTATTATGTTTTTAAGTTCAACAAAGAAATTTATGAGGTAAGCATTTACTTTGATAATGAAGAAAATATCGTTTCAATTCAAAAAGAATATCCGGAAGGGAATAATATAGGAGTTTTTATATTTCATATAATACTTGGCGGAATTGCTTTTATAGCATCACTCATCTCAATTGGATTCTCTATTTACTTAATAAGAGAAAGTATTGTTGAAAACAATAAATAAAGGAAGCAAGATATGGAAGAATAATCTTAAAGGAACACTGCTATTTTTGTGGTGTTCTTATATTTGAAATAAGGTAACCGATTTAGATGGGTAGTTCACAAAAACATAAAAATATGTTAATATATAATATGTAAATTTAAAAGAAAGAATATAAAAAATAAGAAATAAAAATTAGAGGAGAAATATTTATGGAAAAACCAGAATTATTAGCACCAGCAGGTTCATTTGAAAAAGCAAAAATAGCATTTATGTATGGAGCAGATGCTGTATATTGTGGTACATCTGAGTTGTCATTAAGAACAAGAGCAGATATGCAAGATGATGACTTAGAAAAAACAATAAAATATGCACATACTCTTGGAAAAAAAGTGTATGTAACACTTAATATATTTGCATGGGATGAAAAATATCCAGAAATAATAGAAATGGCAAAAAAATTAGAAGAACTAAAACCAGATGGAATAATTGCAGCAGATGGTGGAGTAATAGATATATTAAAACAATATGCACCAAGTGTACCAATTAATGTAAGTACACAAAGTAATATAGTAAGTTTACATTCTGCAAATTTTTGGTATAAAAATGGTTGTAAAAGAATGATAATGGCAAGAGAAATGAATAAAGAACAACTAAAATATATTATGGAAAATAAACCAGAGGGAATGGAAATAGAAATATTCATTCATGGTGCAATATGTTTTGCATTTTCTGGAAGATGTTTTTTAAGTGATTTCTTAGCTTGTAGAAGTGCAAATTTGGGAGACTGTGCACAAAGTTGTAGATGGTCATATAATTTATATGCAGAAGAAAAAAACAATCCAGGAGAATTAATGCCTATAGAAATAGATAAATACGGAACAAGTATATTTTCATCAAAAGATTTATGCTTAATAAAAGAATTACCAGAAATAATAGATATGGGAGTAGATAGCCTAAAAATAGAAGGACGACTAAAAACAGAATATTATTTAGCAAGTGTAATAAACGCATATAGAAATGCAATTGATGATTATATTAAAGATCCTAAAAACTATGATTATACAAAATATTTAGAAGAATTAGAAAAAGTAAAAACAAGAGGTTTGACAACATTTTATTTTAATGATAGGAACAATAAAGATATCCAAGAATATGGAGGAAGACAGTATAATGAAAATTATGAATTTGGTGGAAAAGTTGTAGAATATAATAATGATATTTCTACAATAGAAATAAAAAATAAACTATCAGTAGGAGATAATTTAGAAATAATTTTGCCAAATAAAATAAAGCCATATGAATTTAAAATAGAAAAATTATATGATATAGAAACAAATGAAGAAATAACAGAAATAAGCCCAGGCGTAAAAGGACAAAAAGTAAAAATACAGTTACCTATAAAATGTGAAAAAGATTTTATAATAAGAAGAAAGAAATAACAAAATAGTAAAAAAGAGAAAGTACTGCTATTGTTTTGGTTACTTTCTCTTTTGATTTTCTATTATTGTATTTTGTTTTGTTTCTATTTATATTTATATTTTTATCTTTGTAATATTTATAAATCTTTTTTATTAAATAAAGAAAAAATAATAAATCCAAGAAGGATACAAAGAAGAGAAATTAGGCTATTTAAGTCAAAAGAAATATTAGGCATAAGTACAAAAATAGAACCTAAAGAAAAACCAATTATACTAAAAAAAGTCTCTTCATGAAAATTCTTAAGTAAAAAATCAGTTAATTTCATAAAAATAAAACTACCCAAAATAAGTCCTAATCCCATAGGAAAGAGAACAGGAAAATATAAATTAGAAAGAGAATTTAAATATATAGTATAAACCCCCATAAGCATTAAGATGATAGTATTACTAACACCAGGAACAATAACGCCGATAGACATTAGAAATCCTGACAAAAATAAATATAGAAAACTAAATGATGTGGTATTTATATTAGGAATATAGTTTTCTAAAACAACTAAAAAAATACCAATAAGAAAAGATAGAAAAAGAAAAAATAAAAGACTAGGTCTGAATTGGTTATTTTTAATAGATTGTTTTAATAAAGAAGGAATACTGCCTAATATTAATCCAATAAAAATTGACTTAGTTTGCATAGGAAAATTAATTAAAAAATAATTTAAGAAATTACTAAAAATCAAAACACCAATTGAAATCCCTATAATAATAGGTAATAAAAATTTAGTATTTTTTTTAATATCTTTAAAAAAATTTAAAATACTATCTAATAATTTCTCATAAATACCAAAGATAATGCAAAGAACACCGCTACTAATACCAGGAAGTATAGCACCACTTCCTATAAAAATACCTTTTATACAATTTAATAAAAAATTCAAATAAAACACCTCTATAATTTCTATTAGAAAAATAATAAAAAAATTCTTCAAATAAATAATTTCATGGTCAGGCACTTTATTTTTTTTATCTCATATAATGAAATTAGTAAACAAATTGGAGGTGCATTTATGTTAGCATCACTTTGTATTTCAGGTGTCTTGGGTTTTATTGAATTTCTAAAAACAGCGGTATTTGTTGTTCGGATATATTCAAGGAGGAAGTTTATTTCCAGAACCATTGTCAAAAGAAGAAGAGAAAAATTATTTAGAACAAATGTCAAAAGGTGATAGTGAGGCAAGAAATATTTTAATAGAAAGAAATTTAAGATTAGTTGCACATGTTGCTAAAAAATATTCAACTGCAAAAGTTGATCAAGATGATTTGATATCAATAGGTACAATAGGATTAATTAAAGGAATTAATAGTTTTAAACCAGAGAAAAACACAAGACTTTCTACATATGTTGCAAGATGTGTGGATAATGAGATTTTAATGTTTTTAAGAGCGAATAAAAAATTAGGAGCAGAAGTATACTTGAATGAACCCATTGGAAAAGATAAAGATGATAATGTAGTAACTTTACAAGAAGTTTTAGAAAATAATGAAAGGAATATAGAAGATGAAGTTGATGTTAAAATGAAGATAAAACTTCTTTATGAGAAAATGAAGTCTTTACTAAAAGATAGAGAGAAAACCATTTTAGAATTAAGATTTGGGTTAGGTGGCAAGAAACCAAAAACTCAAAATGAGATTGCGAAAATGATGGGAATTTCACGTTCATATGTATCAAGGATAGAGACAAAAGCAATAGGTAAACTTGCAAAAGAGATAAAAGAGTAGTTGTTGAAAAAACAGATAAAAAATGTTATAATTAATATTAATGTAGCAATTTTTGCTATGTATATAAGTTTCTTATGCAAGTGCAAAGAGAAAGGATTAGCAATGGCACTTCAAAAAGAAAAAATGCAACTTGTTACAGCTTTAGGTACTGTGACATATGGAGAGGAGGTTTTAGTTAGTATTCCGGAATCGAAAAGAAGATATAATATTTACTACAGTAGAAATGGAGTTGAAACTAAAGAGATTCAACTTGAGGAAATGATATCATTTACACCTTTTGGTGTGAGAAAAGATGTAAGAGGTAATATTTTCGCTTACTATATAGCGGGACTTGGAAAAAAGAATACAGTTTCTTTTATTGGACAAATAGGAGTAAAATACGCACAAAAGGTTTTAAATGATATTTGTTCTGATGTTTTCTCAAAAGATGGAGTAACAGCTAGAAGTCTACGTATTAATGATATAAAATCGCAGATTAAAAATGAGCGTATAAGAGGCATAAATCTTCCCGGAAACTATTGGCTTTCCACAGTGTTTTTTCAAGATCTAGGTCTAAAAAACAGAGCATATGGAATATATTCACTTGATAATGGTTTCTTAAATAAAGTGTATATGTTTGATGAAAAACGTAGAATGGTACCAGAAGTTCAGAAAAAAGAAATAGTTGCACTTCTTAAAGTGAAGGTAGATATGGACAAAACTAAAAAGCTCTGGGCAAGTTGCTAATCAAAAAATAAGGAGAAAGCCTAATGCTTTTTCCTTATTATTAATTTATGATTTAGAAATTTTATTAAAAACTTAACTTTTAGAAAAGAATATGATATAATAAGGTGCGTAATAGCAAAAGGCTATGTAGAAAGGTTCTTGTGCAAATGCAAAGAAAGAAAGGATTAACAATGAAAAAGCAAGATGTAAAGGGCATCGAGTTTGTAACAAGTTTTGGAGTAGTACCTTTCCAGGAAAAGGTTATCTTTTCTATTCCTGAAGAAAATCGGGAATATTTTGTTCCGAAGAGTGAAGGAGGAACATTTGATAAAGCAATTTGTTTGAGAAAAGAAGTGACTCTTATTCCATTTGGAAATTTAAATATGGATGAAAATAAGAATTTCTATTTTTACTATATAGCAAGTCTTGGAACAGAGAGTTTTATAGACTTTGAAGGTTTAAAAGGTGTACAACGTTCTTCTTGTGTTCTAAATAATATTTGCAGAACTGTTTTCCAAGGAGAAGGAGTGGAAGCCAAAAGTCTTGGTATAAAAGAAATATCAAAATATCTTGATAAGAGAACAAAAATAATAGATATTACTGGGTCTCATTGGCTTGCAAGTACATTCTTTAAGAAATTACCTGATGGAAAGTGCGTTAGAGGGATTTATTCTCTTGAGGATGGAAGATTAAATAAGCAGGTACTGTATGATGAAAATATTCCTGAAAAGCCAATAGTGGCCTTTAAGAGGATAGTTGCATTTATTACTGTAAAGCCTGATATGATAAAGACAATGGAGCATTGGCGTACTACTGCTAAACGTTAATTCTAACCATAAAGGAGAAGGTTTATTGCTTTCTCCTTTATGGAAAATAATATGTATTTAAATAAGTAAAATAATTAAATAGAGGTAGTTATGGAAAGAACAAAATTAAAAGATAGAATACTTCCTAAATATACAAAAGGGGAAGAAATTTTCAATATGACATCACATATAGTAGGGGCAGTTCTTGGAGTTGTTGCAACTGTTCTTTGTATAGTTTTTGCGGCTGTAAGAGGAAATGTATATGGGGTAATTAGTGGTGCGATTTATGGTGCTACTATGATTTTATTATATACTATGTCGAGTATTTACCATGGATTAAGTCCAAAGAGATATTCTAAAAAAGTTTTTCAAGTACTTGACCATTGCTCAATATTTTTATTAATTGCGGGTTCATATACACCATTTGCACTTTGTAGTATTCGTGAATATGATCCAGTTTCTGGTTGGGTTATTTTTGGCGTGATTTGGGCTGTTGCAATACTAGGGATTATACTTAATTCAATTGATATAAAAAAATTTAAAATATTTTCTATGATATGTTATTTAGCAATGGGATGGTGTATTGTATTTAAAATAACCTTACTTCCTAAACTTTTAGGAATAGTTGGGTTTGTATTATTATTATTAGGTGGAATTGCATATACGGTTGGAGCAGTATTATATAGCATAGGTAAAAAACATAAATATATGCATTCTGTATTTCATTTATTTATATTACTTGGTAGTTTATTACAATTTTTCTGCATATTATTATATGTAATGTAATAAAAAATAAGAGTAGAAAAAAGTTTTCTACTCACATACTTATATAATTTTATCATAAAAAAATATAAATTGCAAATAACGAAAAAGTTAGATTAAAAGAGAATAAATTCAAAAAAATGAGATAATAATATATAGTAATACAACTTTTTATAATTTAGAAGAAATTTCAAGTTGATATTTTTTATTACTTATGCTAAAATAAAAATGAATTAGGAAAGAGGAATAAAATATACCCTGCATAGTACGTGTAGACTTAATTTTTAGAACCAACACATATTAAGAGGGGCCGATCTCTCAAATATGGCGTGCATGCTTACACTATATAGTAAGAAGCCCAGGAGTATTTAGGTAGGCACCCACCTGTTTTTAGGAGCAGGTCCTTAAAAATTAAAAGCATTACGGCTAAGGCGGGGAAATTTATATAATAAGCAGTAGAGATTGCTTTATATAAAACAATAAGAACCAGTTATCAAATAACTGGTTTTTTTAAAAATTTGCTTGAAATCTTAGTATTTTTGTGGTAAAATAAAAAAGGATTAAGCCTCAATGATTGGAGGAAATCATGTTTAGACCTTATGGATAAATGCAAGTCAATTTAATGTATTATTCGTTTTTTCCTTTTTAAAGAGGAGATATCATAATGTTAAATTACAACCGAACCCCCATGTTTGTGATCACCAATCGCAAGCTGACTCAAGCACTTGAAATGGTACATAGTGCTGAAAGAGCGTTTTGTGTAGAAGACCAAAAGCAGGATGCTGATTTCTTTGATGCAGAGTTTGAGGATAAAATAAAATCCTTTAAGCGAACTGAAGAAGTTTTCAGTAATACTAGCTTTAGAGGAATTCTATATCAGGACAAAGAGGGTAGAATACTAGCAAGACCTCTTGATGAGGAAGTAAGAAGTGCAACCGATGAAGAGGCTATGCTATACCAAGCAATGTTAGACTTGCATATTGCTAGTTAAGTCTTTCTAAATTTTTAGCATATGAGATGTATCGCATAACAGAATAGAAAAGGAAGAGAGAAATGAGTAGCACAAAAGGTTAAGGACGTTCGTGAAATATCGACGTCCTTTATTAATATTTATTTTCCTAATTCTATAATTGCTTTTGCATATATTTTACAAGCAAGAATTAAATTTTTAATTTCTATATATTCATCTGTTTTATGGCACATATCTTCATGACCTGGAAAATTAGGTCCAAAAGATATACAATTATTAAATGCACGTGCATATGTACCACCGCCAATTGCAATAGGTGATTCGTTTGAGTTTGTTTCTTCATTAAATATTTTGCAAAGAGTTGTAACTAATTTATCGTCTTTAGGAACATATAAGGAATTTTCAGATGAATATGTTTCATAATTTAAGTTATTGTAATTACTACATAATGTTTTGAATTTTTCTTCAATAGTAGAAATTGGTGTATTTACTGGAATTCTTAAGTTCATTCCTAATCTTAGAATATTATTTTCTATAGAAAGATTTGCAACATTTAATGTTAGGCTTCCTGTTTCATCATTACATGACATTCCAAGTGATTTTCCATCATATTCAGTATTTATATAATTTCCAAAGAAATTTAATAATTCTAAGTTACAATTGTAATTTTTATATATTGAGGATAAAATAGTAAGTAATCTTGAAATTGCATTTATACCCATATCTGGATGTGCTGCATGTGCTTGTAAGCCATATGATGTTAGTTTTAGTTCAGTATTACTTAGTTTGTATATATCTATTTCATATTTTTTTTCTTCAATAATTTTTTTTAATGATTGTATTAATTTTTGAATTTCTATTTCATTTTCGTTTATTTCTAAAATTAAACTACAAAATTTAGGAACTACATTTAATGCATTATTATTACAATTTATTTCTTTTATTTTTATAGAAAGTTTTTTGTTTTTTAAATTTTCTGTTATATATGAGCTTAAAATAGATTTTTCTGCATATATACACGGAAAATCGGCATCTGGACTAAATCCTACTGTTGGTATTTCTTCATGTTTTTTATAATATTTGATACATTCCCAGTCGTTTTCTTCATTTAAACCTAAAATTAGGCGAACCCTTTTATTTATTTTATAATTATCCATTACAGCCTTCATCGCATATAAAGAGCTAACTACAGGGCCTTTATCATCTATTGCTCCTCTTCCATATATTTTTCCATCTTCTATTTTTCCTGAAAATGGAGGATAATTCCAATCTTCTCCTTCTGGTACTACGTCTAAATGTCCAATAATTCCTACAATTTCTTTACCTTCTCCGAATTCTATATATCCACAATATCCATCAACATTTTTTGTTCTAAATCCTAACTGATTTCCTAAGTTTAACATATATTCTAAAGCAGAGTTTATATTTTCTCCAAAAGGAATATTTTTATTATCTGATTTTTTATATACACTTGGTATTCTGATTAATTCTTGTGTTGTTTTTATTATATCATTTCTTAAATTTTCAATAATATTACCTAACATAAAACCACCCAACCTTTTTAAATAATTTTATACATTATAGCATATGTTGGACAAAGTGAAAATAGAATGATTTTAAAAAGTAAAGACAACTAAAATATAAAATATTTTTTAAATAAAATTATTTGAAAGTTTTTATGAAAATTACTTGACAAATTCTGTAAAAAGTTATAATATGTATTTACTTTAATTTATTTTTAGTTTTTTTTCGAAAAAATCCCAATAAATAAAAAAATAGACCGGTCTATACATAAGAAAAGTGAATTGAAATTAAAGGATTTTATAAAAATAAATAAAGTAAATTATATCAAAATTTTTATTCTAATTATTCCAAAAAGTTAGAAAAATAAAGAAAATAAAAGAAAAAGCAAGAAAAAGGTATAAAAATTATTAGATATACCAAAAGGTAAAAATTGAACACACAATAAAGATGTGCTAAAATAAAGGAGGAAAGAAAAATAGAAAATAATTTAATAAAAACAGTTACACAAGAAAAAATAATGAAAGACTTTGAAAAGTATTTAAAAGACCCAGTATTTATGCAAATGGTAAAAAAATACTCAGAAGAAAGTGAAAGATTTAATAAAAATAAATCAAAAATAGATAAAGAACATGACAAAATAGTAAAAAGGGTATTCGAGAACAAAAAAGAGGCAGCGAGATTTATAAGTAAAGTAATAGGTATAGAAATAGAAGGAGAAGAGTTAATATCAGCTAAAAATAGTTTTGTAACAACAGAATTAAAATATAGAGAAGCAGATATAGTATATAAAATAAAAGGAATGAATGTAGTAATACTAATAGAACATCAAACAAGAGTAGATTATAGAATGTCATATAGGATATTAAACTATCAAGTAGAAATAATGAGAGCAAATGAAATAGAAAATCCTAAAAAAGAAGATAAAGAATGTTTAGTAATCCCAATAGTATTATATACAGGAAAAGAAAAGTGGACAGCAAAAAGATATATAAGAGAAATACAGGAAGAATTTTTAGGAAAAGGAAGAATAGAAAAAAGACCAGAATTAGGGACATTAGGATATTATGAGTTAGTAGATATAAAAGACTTTAATAAAGAAGAACTGTTAGAAGATAATGGAATTTTAAGTAAAATACTGTTATTAGAAAAAGTAAGAAATACAGAAAGTTTAATAAAGACAGTATTTGAAATAAATAAAAAAATTGCAAAAGAAACAGATAATGAGAAAACTATAGTACATGATGCAATGAAAATAATACTAATAAGAAAATTAGGAGAAAAAGGAACAGACCTCCTAATGGAAAAAATAGTAAAGGAAGGAAGTGATTATATGTTAGCAGCAGAGGAAATGGTAATAGAAGAAAACAGAAGAATAAGAGCCGAAGGAAGGGCCGAAGGAAGGGCAGAAGGAAGGACCGAAGGAAGGGCAGAAGGAAGGGCCGAAGGAAGAGCAGAGGGAAGATTATCTGGAAGAATAGAAGCAGCTAAAAATATGCTTAAAGAAAAAATAGATATAAATATAATAGAAAAAGTAACAGGATTAAAAAGAGAACAATTTCAATAAAATAAATCTGCTTAATTTGTTATAGACATAATAATAGGATAAGAAAAATATTATAAAAATAAAATTGGAGTAAATGTATAAACAATAATATCTTTTTCTTTTATATAATTTGCTTCAATTTTCTTTTTATTTTTTCTGGTAAAAAAATAATATTTGTGTTATATTAGTTTTGAGGTGAGAAAATGGAAGAAAAAGAATTAGAAAAAAAAGCCAAAGAAATAAGAAGAGGAATAATAGAGCAAGTATATAAAGCACAATCTGGACATCCAGGAGGTTCTCTATCTATTGCAGATGTAATGACTGTCTTATATTTTGAAGAACTGAATGTGGATATAAATAATCCTTTATGGGAAAGTAGGGATAGAGTTATACTATCTAAAGGACATTGTTGTCCAGCTTTATATAGTTGTTTAGCAAATAAAGGATTTTTTGATGTATCAGAATTAGGTAATTTTAGGAAAATAGAAAGTAAGCTACAAGGGCATCCAGATATGAGAAAAGTACCAGGAGTGGATATGTCAACAGGGTCACTTGGACAAGGGTTATCTTGTGCAGTAGGAATTGCTTTAGCTGGAAAATTAGACAAAAGAGATTATAGAGTTTATTGTATATTAGGAGATGGAGAAATAGAAGAAGGACAAGTGTGGGAGGCTGCAATGTCAGCCAATAAATACAAACTTGATAATTTATGTGTAATAGTAGATAATAATAATCTACAAATAGATGGTACAATTCAAAAAGTTGGAGGACTAAATAAAATAGATGAAAAATTTAAAAGTTTTGGGTTCCAAATAATAAACATAGATGGACATAATATAGAAGAAATAAAATCAGCATTTGAGGTTGCAAAAAATGTAAAAGAAAAGCCAGTATGTATAATTGCAAAAACTATTAAAGGAAAAGGTGTATCATTTATGGAAAATAAAGTACAATGGCATGGAAAAGCACCAAATGAAGAACAATATAAAATGGCAATTGAGGAATTAAGATAATTTCGAAAGGAGTTTTTTGAATATGGAAAAAATAAGAAAAGCAACAAGAGAAAGCTATGGAGAAGCATTAACAGAGTTAGGCAAAGAAAATGAGAATGTAGTTGTATTAGATGCGGATTTATCTGAAGCAACTAAAACAAATATTTTTGCGAAAGAATTTCCAGAAAGATTTTTTGATATGGGAATAGCAGAAGCAAATATGATGGGGGTTGCATCAGGACTAGCAAGTGCAGGTAAAATAGCATATGCAAGTACATTTGCAGCATTTGCAGCAGGAAGAAGTTATGATCAAATAAGATGTAGTATAGCATATCCAAAAGCAAATGTAAAAATATGTGCAACACATAGTGGGGTAACAGTAGGAGAAGATGGGGCAACACATCAAATGTTAGAAGATATATCATTAATGAGAACCATGCCAAATATGCTAGTTATGTCAGTATGTGATGATTTAGAAACAAAATGGGCGGTAAAAGAAATATCAAAAATGGAAGGACCAGTATATTTAAGGCTTGCAAGATTAAAAACAGAAAACATATATGAAAAATCACAAGAATTTGAAATAGGAAAAGGAATACAAATAGGTACAGGAACAGACGGAACGGTATTTGCAACAGGTGTATGTGTTAGTCAAGCATTAATTGCAAAAAAAATCTTAGAAGAAAAGGGAATAAATATAAGAGTTGTAGATATTCATACAATAAAACCAATAGATAGAGAATTAATTGTAAAGTGTGCAAAAGAGACTAAAAAATTAATTTCAATAGAAGATCACAGTATAATTGGTGGTTTAGGTTCAGCAATAGCTGAAGTTTTAATAGAAGAATATCCGGTAAAACTAATAAGATTAGGCGTACATGATACATTCGGAAAATCAGGAAAAGCAGAAGAATTAATGGAATATTTTGGAATAACAGCAAAAGATATAATAAAAGAATTTTAAATAAAAAAAGTGGTAGAATATCTATCACTTTTTAGTTTTGTATAAAAAATTTTAAAGATATATTTCAAATTTCTCAAAACGAGAAAAAAGAAAAATCACTTTGTGAATTTTTTGTGAATTTTGAAAAAATGAGAAAAAGAAAGAAAAACTGAAAAAATAAGAAAAAAACCAACATTTTCTATCATATTTTTTAGAAAAAACTATTGCAAAAAATTAACTTTATTGATATGATAAATAAGTAAAGTAAGATAGAATATTATGCGCAAAATAAAGATTAAGGTTAGATAAAAAACAAAAGTTTAAGGAGAGCGAAAATGATAGAATTTAGGAATGTTACAAAAACCTATGAAACAGGGACAAAAGCGATTAAAAATGCTAATTTTGTAATAGACAAAGGAGAATTTGCGTTTTTAGTAGGTTCTTCAGGAAGTGGAAAATCAACCCTTATTAAATTAATATTAAAAGAAGAAGAACCAACATCAGGAAATATTATAATAAATGGAAAAGACACAACATTTTTAAAACCTAATAGAATACCATACTTAAGAAGAAGTATGGGAGTTGTATTCCAAGATTTTAGACTTTTACCAGATAAAACTGTATATGATAATGTAGCATATGCTATGTATATTGTAAGAGCAACACCAAGACATATTAGAAGACAGGTGCCAATGGTATTATCACTTGTAGGATTAAGTGGAAAAGCTAAGATGTATCCAAATGAACTATCAGGAGGAGAACAACAAAGAGTAGCTTTGGCAAGAGCTTTAGTAAATAATCCATCAATGTTAATTGCAGATGAGCCAACTGGAAACTTAGATCCAGACACAGCTTGGGATATTATGAATTTATTAAATGACATTAATATGAGGGGAACAACAGTAGTAGTTGCAACACATGCAAAAGATATAGTAAATCAAATGAAAAAAAGAGTAATACACATTCGCAAGGGCGAAATAATTAGAGATGATAAAAAAGGCGGTTATGATTATGAAATATAGCATATTAGGATATTTTATAGGCGAAGGATTTAGTAATGTATTTAAAAATAAAAAATCAACTGGAGCTTCTCTTATGATTATGTGTGCTACTATGATTATATTTGGAATATTTTTAATCTTAGGAGAAAATATAAATCACTTTGTAAATGAGGTAGAATCAGAACAAGGTATACAAGTGTTTGTTAAAAACGAAGTAAGTCAAGAACAAATTGATGAATTAGGAAATAAAATAAGAGCAATAGATGGAGTAAGTACAGTAGAATTTGTATCAAAAGATGAAGCATTAGAGCAAATGAAAGAAAGATTCGGAGACAGACAAGATTTGCTTGAAGGATATGAAGGAGAAAATAATATATTTACTGCATCATATGTAGTAACTCTAACAGACTTAACTAAAAGTAATGATGTACAAGCTCAAATAGAGACATATAGTGATGTGGTGAAAAAGATAAACAGTAAAGACGAAGTTGTAACAACCTTAATAAATTTAGCAAATGGAATTAAGATTGTAACAGGAGTAATATTAGTATTATTAATTGTAATTTCTATATTTATTATAGCAAATACAATAAAATTAACTGTACATGCAAGAAGAAAAGAAATTTCTATTATGAAATATGTAGGTGCAACAAATGGATTTATTAGGTGGCCTTTTATAGTAGAAGGTATGATTATAGGAATTTTAGCAAGTATTATATCAATTATAATTGTAGGAGGAGCATATACATTTATTGCAGATAAATTAGTAAGTTCAGAATTTATGCAATTAATTAATATGAGCTTAATTAGCTTTAGTGATATGTTTAATTCAATAATATTTGTTTACATGTTATTAGGAATTGGTATAGGTGTGCTTGGAAGTATGATTTCTATGAGAAAATATTTAAAAGTATAAAGGAGAAAAAATGCGAAAGTTTTTAATTATAATTTTAGCTTTTGTAATATCTATATTTAGTATTTTTCCTTATGTACATGCAGAAAATGAAACAGAAAATAATACAAGTAATGGTAATACAGCAGTAGAAAATTTACAAAATGAAAGAAATGAAGTGCAAAGTCAAATTGATGAGGAAAGTGGAAGACTTGAAGGAGTACAAAATGATCTATCACAAAATTTACAACAGATACAAAAATTAGATGAAAAAATTTCTGAATCAGAGCAAGAGTTGGAGGGTTTAAATACTCAAATATCAGAATTACAAACATCAATTGATGAAATAACTCAAAAACTTACAGTGTCTGAAGAGGCATATAATGAACAAAAAGCTTTACTTGATAATTATTTAATAGCAGTACAAGAATCAAGTGATACTGAGTATTTAGATGTTTTGCTTAGTTCTAAAAGTGTTTCTGATTTCTTATCTAGTTATTTTCTAATTTCAGAACTTGCAAGTTATGAAATGGACTTATTAGATGATATGCAAATAAGAAAAGACGAAATAGAATTATCTAAACAAAAACTTGAAACTAATAAAGAGAATTTAGCACAGATAAAAGCAAATCAAATGAAAACAGCAACAGTTTTGGAAAATACAAAATCAGTAAGAGAAAATATGGTTTCTAAATTATCTGAAAAAGAGATAGAAATACAAACAAAGATAGATGAGTATAATACAAGATTTGAAGAAATAAATAAAGAAATTTTAGAGTTAGCACAAGGAAGTATAGCAGCAGAGTATATTGGAGGAGAACTTGCTTGGCCAGTTCCAGGATATACGAGGATAACATCTAAATATGGTATGAGAACTCATCCAATAACAGGTGTTTATAAATTACACTCAGGTGTAGATATAAGTGCACCAACAGGAGCGAATTTTATAGCTGCTAATGATGGTATAGTGACAAAAGCAAGTTATAATAGTGCATATGGAAATATGGTAATAATAGACCATGGTGGAGGAGTTTCTACTTTATATGCACATGGTTCAGAAATTTTAGTAGAAGTGGGACAAACTGTAAAAAGAGGAGATGCAGTTTTAAAAGTAGGTTCAACAGGATATTCAACAGGACCACATGCACATTTTGAGGTAAGATTAAATGGAGTTGTAACAGATCCGATGCCATATATAACAAATGGATTAGTACCAGAGACTCAAAATAAAGATGAAGAAGAAAATACTACTAATCAAAGTGAATAATAAAGATATTTTAGGAGGAACTTATGAAAAGAAATGGATTAAAAATATTATCAGTAATTTTAGTCATAGTTGTAATATTACAATATAATAGTGTAATGGCAGTTTCTCAAGAAGATTTAGATAATGTAAATAGTGAGATTGAAGATAAAAAAGAAGAATTAGAAGATGTGCAAAATGAAAAGTCTGAAACAATGCAAGATGTTGAGAATTTATCAACACAAATTGCAGATTATCAGGTAGAAATAGATGATTTAGATAGTCAAATAAGTGATTTAAATAGTAAAATAGAAGAGTCACAAAAAAAGGTAGAAGAAGCACAAAAACAATATGATGAGAATAAAAAACTATCAGAAGAAAGATTAGTAGTAATGCAAGAGTCTGGTGAAGCTACATATTTAGACTTTATACTTAATTCTGACGGAATAATGGATATGATATCTAGCTATTATTTAGCATCAGAATTAGCACAAGCAGATATAGAACTTTTAGAAGGCTTGGAAACAGAGAAACAAGAGCTTGAGAATGCTAAAAAAGAATTGGAAGATAATAAAGCAAGTTTGGACAATGTGAAAAAAACAAAAGAAAGTAAATCACAACAATTACAAGTTTTAAAAACAGAAAAAGATGCACATGTTGCAGAATTATCTGAAGAAGAAAAAGACTTACAAGCAGAAATCGATGAATTAGTATCACATGAAGCAAGTATTAAAAAAGAAATTGAAAGAATGAAAGCAGAATATGATAAAAATAATTCTGGAGGAACTAATAGTAATAATGACACAAGTTCTTTTGGTTTTGGTTGGCCGGTATCAAACAATAGAATAGGAACAGGATATGGAGTTGCAGGTTCAATGTGGAGTTCAGGATACCATACAGGAGTAGATTTTCCAGTAGGAACAGGAACACCAGTATATGCAGTAGGAGATGGACAAGTTTTTGACACAGGATATAATAGTGCATATGGTAATTTTGTGGAGATTTATCATGGAAATAATGTGTATAGTTTTTATGCACATGCATCAAGAGTAAATGTAAGTAAAGGACAAAAAGTAAGCAAAGGACAACAAATAATGTTATCTGGTGCAACAGGAAATGTAACAGGTGCACATTTACATTTTGAAATAAGATCTCCTGGTTATGGTTATTCTAGTTGTGTAAATCCTATGCCATATTTACCATGATATAAACAAAAGAAATAATAAAAAAACAAAAAATGAAAATATTAATGGAATAAAGGGAAAAATCACATGAAGAAAAACAAAAGAATTTTAATAATAATATCTATTTTAATAATTATAGCAATTATAATAATGTTGATAATTTATAATAAAAAGAACTCAGAAGAGTATTCAAATTTTACTTTAGATTCAGATTTAAAATATATATTAACAACTAATGCAAAAATATTTACAATGCAGGACGATGGTGGTTCACATATTAATGATTATTATCAAATTGATTTTGATAATAATCAAGTTACTAAATGTGAAGATAAATATGTGGGGTTCAAAGGATATAAATATAAAGGAAAAATCCTTTATACAAGAAATTTAAATGAAGATGAAATAAATGAATTAAAGTTCTTAATTGATGAAGTAATTACTAAAAAAGATGATGGGCAGAATACATCTACTTCTAACTATAATTATTACACACTTTCAACTAAAGATTATGAAGACATTAGTATATATGATGAAACTATAATAAATAAATTTGAAAGTATATTATCATTAAGTAGTCAAGAAAATAACGAAACACAGGAAAATACATCTAGCGATAATAATATAAATAATGAATGGGAAAAGATAAATATAGAAAATTATAAATATGATGAAACTACAACGGTGCAATTAGATTTGGATGGAGACAATATAGAAGAAAAGATAGGTATAAAGGAAACAGGAAAATACATTTCCATTAATGATATAGATTATGTTGTTAATAAATACTTGAATGATGATAATACAACAGAAGTTAAGGATTATAATGTAAATCAATATTATATTGTAGATTTAAATAGTGATGGAATATTAGAGATAATACATAGAACATTTTCAAATATGATTTCACCAATTACTAGTAAGTATACAATATATGATTATACAAATGATAAGTTGCAGGAGATAGGAAGTTTATCAATAGTGGGGAATATTCCAAATGAAATATATGTTAAAGAAAATAAAATAAAATTTAAATATTGGCCATATGAATCTCCAAAAGATAATTTTGAAGAAGTTATATGTGAATTAGATATATAAATAAGATAATTATAAAACCAAAATATAGATTTGATAAATATGAAAGAACAATAAAAAATATATTAAAATTCAAAAGATTTAATAATGAATATAAGGAGGAAACTTATGAAAAAGATAGGGTTAAAAATATTGGGAATACTCACGGTGGCAGTGATTTTACTACAAACAATGTCAATTGCAGCAACTCAAAATGAGCTTGAAAGTCAAAAAAATGACAATGAAAAGAAGATGGACGAAGCTCAAGCCGAATTAGATGATGTAAAAGAAGAAAAAGCTGGAGTGCAAGAAGAAATTAATGATTTAGATAGTCAAATAGTAGATTATCAATCACAAATAAATGAATTAGATAGTAAAATTACAGATTTAAATGCACAAATAGAAGAAGCTGAGAAAAAATTAGAAGAAGCTCAAAAACAATATGATGAAAATCAAAAGCTAGCTGAAGAAAGATTAGTAATAATGCAAGAAAGTGGTGATACATCATATTTAGATTTTATTTTATCATCTGATAGTGTAACAGATATGATATCTAGTTATTATTTAGCATCAGAATTAGCAGAAGCAGATACAGAGCTTTTAGATGGATTAGAAAAAGAAAAACAAGAAGTAGAAACAGCCAAACAAGAATTAGAAAGTAGTAAACAAGAGCTTGCAAATTCTAAAGAGAGTAAACAAAGTGTTACAGCACAATTAGAAGTTGCAAAGGAAGAAAAAAATAATCAAGTGGCACAATTATCTGAAGATGAAAAGAAAATCCAAGAACAAATAGATGAATTAGCAGAAGCAAATAAATCAATAGATGCAGAAATTTTGAAAAAGCAAAAAGAAATACAAGATAAATTAAATAGTAGACCATCTGGAGGAAATGGAAACAGTAATAGTAATAATAGTTCTTCAAATAATGGTGGATCAACATCAACAGGAGGTGGAACTGTAAGTTCTTCAGGATTTATTTATCCAGTACCTTCTGGTTATCAAAGGATTACTACAGGTTTATATTATTCTAGTGGAGCATATCATGGTGCTGTAGATTTCGGATGTGGAGGAATAAATGGACAACCAGTTTATGCAGTTCAAGAAGGGGTTGTAGTAACAGCAAAATCATTAACAAGTAGTTATGGTACTCATGTAATAATAGCACATCCTAATGGATTATATACATTATATGCACATGGACAATCAGGTTCTTTAAGAGTGTCTGAGGGACAATATGTATCAAGAGGACAACAAATTATGAATGTTGGCTCAACAGGAAATTCAACAGGACCACATTTACATTTTGAAGTAAGAAGAAGTCCAGGTACATATGCAAATAGAGTAGATCCAAGACAATATCTACCATGATAGATTAAGTAATTTAAACAAATTTTAATACATATAATTAAATAAATAATTATTAAATTATGTGGGCGGAAGAATCCGCCCAGCTTTAGCAACATAATAAAAAATGGAGGCAAAATAATGGAAGAACCAAAAAAATTCAAAACTTATAAAATTATAATGCTAATAATTTTAGTAGCATTTATAACATTTTTAATAACATCAATAGGAATGTATCAATATTTTACAAATGATGGTTTCGGAAAAAGTTTAATTGCAAAATCTAAAGAAAATGAGGAATTGGTAGAAACATTAGATAATTATAGGAGAATAATAGATAAATATTATTTAGGAGAAATAGATGAAGAAAAACTAAAAGAAGGAGCAATAGCAGGATATATAGAAGGACTTGGAGATGAATATACAGAGTATATTTCTAAAGAGGATATGGAAGACTATATGGCAGATACAACTGGAAACTTTGTTGGTGTAGGAATATATATGGTAGAAGACACTGAAGCAAATAAAATAATGGTATTAGCACCAATAAAAGGAAGTCCAGCAGAAAAAGCAGGGATACAGCCAGGAGACTATATTATATCAGTAGATGGAGTAACATATACAGGTGAGCAAATGACAGAAGCATCAAATAATATTAAAGGAGAAGAAGGAAGTAAAGTAAAAATTCAAATTTTAAGAGATGATGAAACTTTAGAATTTGAACTAACAAGAGAAAATATAAAAGTAAACCCTGTAGAAGGAGAAGTTTTAGAAAATAATATTGGATATATAGAATTTTCATCATTTGATGATGGAACAGCAGAAGAATTTGAAACTAAATTCCAGGAATTAGAAGCACAGGGAATAAAATCATTAATAATAGATTTAAGAAATAATGGAGGCGGAATAGTAGACGAAGCATTAGAAATTGCAAATTATATATTAGAAAAAGATTCTGTTATTTTATATGAGGTAGATAAAGATAATAATGAAACAGTAGAAAAAACAACAGATGACCCAATAATTAATATGCCTATAGTAGTTTTAACAAATGAAAATACAGCAAGTTCATCAGAAATTTTAGCAGGAGCATTAAAAGACCATAAAAAAGCAACAATAGTAGGCGAAAAAACATATGGAAAGGGAGTAATACAACAATTACTAACCTTGCCAGATGGAAGTGGATTAAAAATAACATCTGAAAAATATTTAACACCAAATAGAACAGAAATAAATAAGGTAGGAATAGAACCAGATGAAAAAGTTGAATTACCAGAAAGTATAACAAATGTATTAAATGTAGAAAAAAATGATGATACACAATTACAAAAAGCAATTGAAATTTTAAAATAATTATGATATATATAATACTTACAAGAAAAGAGGGAAGAAGATGAATTTACCAAATAAATTAACAATATTTAGAATGATACTAGTACCGATAATGGTTGTAATACCTTTTTTAGGAATAGATGGGAAATTTTTAGGAATACCAATAGAATGGATTATAATAGATATAATTTTTATAATAGCATCAATAACAGATAAACTAGATGGATATTTAGCAAGAAAAAATCATCAAGTAACATCTTTTGGTAAATTCTTAGATCCTTTAGCAGATAAGATATTAGTATTAGCAGCAATGTTGATGTTAGTAGAACAGCAAAAATTACCTGCATGGATACCAATAATAGTACTAGCAAGAGAATTTGTAGTATCAGGATATAGATTAATTGCAGTAGAACAAGGTGGAGAAGTAATTGCAGCATCTAAATGGGGAAAACTAAAAACATTGACTCAAATGATTGCAATAATTTTAGCTTTTGTGGATTTAAATGCATTTGGAGATTGTTTTACAGGAGTATTACAAGGTGGAGACCTAATATTAAATTTAATAGTAACTATAATAATGATAATACAAGTAATAGCAACAATATTTTCTGGAATAGACTATTTAAAAGGTGCTAAAAAATATATAAAATCAAATTGATAACGAAAGAAAATGATAAAATAAAGAATACAATTAAGAAAAAGTGAATATAATGTAAAAATAAAAAATGAAATTGCTTGACAAATTTCATTTTTTGCCTTAATATAATAATTGACTTTTCAAGAAATTGGAAATAAGAAATTAAAAATTAAAAATTTAAAATTAGAAAATCAAAAAAGTAAAAAAGTAAAAAAGTAAAAAAGTAAAAATCAGATAAAAAGATTTGATTTACCTAAAGAGAGGAGAAATGAACTATGGAAGAAAAGAAAGAAGTATTATTAACACAAGAAGGATATGATAAATTAGATGCAGAATTAAATTATTTAAGAACAGAGAAGAGAGCTGAAATAGCAGATAGAATAAAAGTAGCATTAGGTTTTGGAGATTTATCAGAAAATTCAGAATATGATGAAGCAAAAACAGCGCAAGCAGAAAATGAAACAAGAATAGTTGAGCTTGAAGATAAACTTAGACATGCAAAAATCATAGATCAAAAAGATATAAATACAGACACAGTACAAGTAGGTAATATTGTAAAAGTATTAGATATGGAATTTGATGAGAAAATTGAATATCAAATAGTAGGTTCTACAGAAGTAAATTTAGCAGAAAATAAGATTTCTAATGAATCACCTTTAGGAGCTGCACTACTTGGAGCAAAGAAAAACAAAGTTGTTGAAGTAAATGCACCTGGAGGAATAATGAAATATAAAATCTTATCTATAAAAAAATAACTGTTTTTTGGGACGGAGGCAAAAAACAGCAAAAATATCCTTAAATATTAAGGATATTTTTGTTTTAGGAATTATAGTACTATTATTTTGTTCCGTTCCTGAAACAAATTTAAAAAGTAGCACTTTCTAAAGCAAGTTTTATCATATTATTTAAGCCAGTTTGTCTTTCTTCTGGAGTTGCAACTTCTTTTATATATTTAGAATCTACAACACTCATTAAACAACTTGCTTTTTTATTTAAAATTTTAGCAATATAGAAAAGTGCAAAAGCCTCCATTTCAGCAGAAATAGGGTTGAAATCTTTAGGTACTCTTTTTAAAAATTTATTAACATCAGTCATGTAAAGATCAAAACAATCAGTACATACAGTATTGCCTTTTACTATGTTAATATTTGTAGTTTTAGAAGTATTTTCAATAATAGAATTTAATTCTTTATTTCCTTCTGTAATATGACAAATTTCATTATTAAAAGTTAAAGCAAAGTTACTCTCACTAAAAACTTTTTCTGACAAAATAATATCAAATAATTTCAATTCTGGTTTATAACTTCCACAAGAACCTATTCTTATGATATTTTCTACATCATAAAATTTAAATAATTCATATGAGTAAATTCCCATACTAGGCATACCCATACCAGAAGCCATGACAGTAATCTCTTTTTCTTTATATTTTCCAGTATATGCATACATTCCTCTTACTTGATTTACTAGTCGATAATCAGATAAAAAATTTTCAGCAATATATTTAGTACGGAGAGGATCTCCAGGCATTATAACAGTTTTTGCAATATCACCTTTATTTGCTTCGTTATGCGGTGTTGACATATAACATACCTCCTAAACAAGACAAAAAACTTTTGTCTCATATTTTATTTATAAATAGTATATCACAAATATTAAAAATATTGTAAAGAAATATAAAATTAATTATTTTTTGGATATGGTTTTTTCTCATCAGTTAGTTTTGCAATATAGTCTATTGAAACATTATAATATTTGGCAAATTTAATTATTGTATCTAATGGGGGAATTCTTTCATCATTTTCATATCTAATGTAGGAGTTTTTTGAAATGTATGCAATTTCAGCACATTGTTTTTGAGTTAAATCATGATCTTCTCTTAAATCTCTTAATCTTGTATTCATAAAATCACCTCATATTAATTATAGAAAATTACTCCATATGGGGTTGACTTTTTACTCCATATGGGATATTATAAATACGGCACCTCATATGGGGTAATGAAAAAATAAAAATAAACAAACAAGGAGAAAGAAGTTTATGATAACAAAAGAAAAAAATAGGGGAATTACACTTATTTCACTTATAGTAACAATAATCATTTTATTAATTTTAGCATCTGTTTCAATTGCTATGCTAACAGGAGAGAATGGTATTATAATACAAGCAAATAAAGCAAAAGAACAAACAATAATTTCGACAGAAAAAGAAGCAATACAATTGATGATGATAAATAAAGAGGTAACAGGTGAAGAAAAATACAAAATTGGAGAAGAGTTAATAGATAAGGAACTTGCAAATGGCGATAGATGGAAAATTGTATATGTAGATAGTACAAAAACAATATATGGAACAGGTTGGAATTATGTAGAGGAAGGTATAGATTTAGAAAATTATGGAGAAACAAAGTATAAGTGGGTAATAAACTATAACACAGGAGAAGTAGTACAGTTACCAAAAGAAGGAACAAGCAAATTTCAATATGGGGATAATTTAGCAGTAAAAGATGGTTTAATACTAAATGCAGATCCGATAAATATGTCAGATGAAAATTCTTGGGGAGATGGGGTAACTGTATATGGAATAGAGGAAGATGATGGATATGGTTGGAATAATACAGAATTTAAGTTAGACGGAATAGATGATTACATTGAAGTTTATCCACAAGAAAATATTAATATAGAAAATGGACTTACATTTGAGTTTTATGGGAAAACAGATAGTATAAGTGCTAGTTTATTGGCAAAAACTTTAAAGAATGATAATAACTATGTTAATAGATTTAGAACAATTTGGGAAAATGACGGATTATCTTATTGCATGAGTGGCTTAGATTCTGGCTCTGATTTATCTATTGGAGATAATAAAATGCACTGGATAAGGTTTGATAAAAATATAGGGAATTTAGACGAAAATGATGGAGGATATTTAACATTAACAATAGATTTTAACAATTGCACAGTAAAATTTTTTTGGAATGGTAAATTCATTATTTCAACAATTTGTAACCATGATTGGATGTTAGGAGGAGAAATAACAAATAGTTCTATTCCGTTTACAATAGGTTTAATGATAGGTGGAGATGTATATACGGAACAATATGGAAAATTAGACATATATGCTTGTAGGCTGTATAACAAAATATTAACAGATGAAGAAGTAAAAAATAATTGTGAAATGACAGTAAATTATCATAATATGTTGGTAAATCAAAAAATAAATAATTAAAGCTAAGAAAGTACCTTAAATTGGTACTTTTTTCTGGATTTTGTTTTATTTTTGTGATATTATATTTATGTATCGGAGGTGAGATTATGACAATAAGAGAAACAATAAGAAAAGGAATGATAATTCTTAAAAATAATAATATAACAGAACCTAATATAAAAGCAAGACTAATAATGCAATATGTATTAAATAAACCCAGAGAATATTTATTAGTATATGATAAATCAATATTAATGTTAAGACAAGAGGTAAATTATTTTAAAGCAATAAAAAAGTTATGTCAAGGAATACCAATTCAGCATATAACACATAGACAAGAATTTATGAAAATGACATTCTATGTTGACGAAAATGTATTAATACCAAGACAGGATACAGAAACATTAGTGGAAGAGGTAATAAAAATATCAAAAAAAATGGGAGCAAAAAAAATATTAGACTTGTGTACAGGAAGTGGTGCAATAGCAGTATCACTTGCAAAGTATATAGAAAAAAGTCAAATTACAGCAGTAGATATATCAAAAAAAGCATTAAATGTAGCAAAATTAAATGCAAAAAATAATGAGGTAGAAAATAAAATAACATTTGTAGAATCAGATTTATTTAATAATATAAAAAAAGAAAAATATGATATAATAGTGTCAAATCCACCTTATATAAAAAAAGAGGTTTTAAAAAGTTTAGATAAAGAAGTGCAAAAGGAACCAAAATTAGCATTAGATGGAGGATATGACGGATTAGATTTTTACAGAAAAATAATAAATAAAGCAGAAGAATATTTGAAATTTAATGGATATTTATGTTTTGAAATAGGATATGACCAAAAAGAAGATGTAGAAGATTTACTAAAAAACGAAGAAAAATATACAAATATTCAATGTATAAAAGATTTGTGTGATAATGATAGAGTAATAATCGCAAAATTAAATTAGCTGTTTTTTGGGACGGAGGCAAAAAACAGCTTATGAAATGAAAAAGTTTAAAAATATAGATTATAAAAAACTGTTTTTTGCCTCCGTCCCAAAAAACAGTTGGAGGGGGATTTTATGTCTTTTTCTTCTGAGATAAAACAAGAGTTAAATAAAACAAGTAATTTAAGTAATAAGAAAATTGTTAAAAATGAATTAATAGGATATTTGATTTCAGGAAATATTGAAATAATAGAAAAGAAAATTGTTAAATTTACAACTGAAAGTGACTATAATATTAATAGATTTTCAAAATTACTTGCTAATTTAGATATTAATCATAATATAGAAATAGTAGGAAAAAACTTTATAGTAACTTTAAAAAAGAAAGATGTTTCAGATTTTGTTTTAATAAATGAAAACAGAATATATTTGCAAAATGAATATATACAAAAGTTAGAAAATGAGAGTTTAAAAGCAATAATAAGAGGAGTTTTTATGGGTGCTGGATCTATAAATAATCCTAACAAAAAATACCATTTAGAAATAAGTTTTAAAGAAGAAAAAAATTTAAATAGTATAATTGATATTTTAAAAATATTAGATATAAACACAAAAAAATTAACTATAAAAAATAAAAAATCTTTATATATAAAAGAAGGAGAGGAAATTTCTAAGTTTTTAGCTCTAATAGGAGCAACAAAAGCAATGATGGAATTTGAAGATATACGAATTCAAAAGGAAATGAGAGGAAAAATAAATAGACTTGTAAATTGTGAAACGGCAAATTTAAATAAAACAATAAATGCTTCAATAGAGCAAATAGCAGCAATTAAGAAATTAAAAGAAAATGGTGATTTTAATAAGTTAAATGATAACTTAAAAGAAATTGCAAAACTAAGATTAGAAAATCCAGATATGGCACTTTCTGAACTTGGAAAAAAATTAGAAAAACCAATTGGAAAATCAGGTGTGAATTATAGATTAAAGAAAATAGTGGAGATAGCAAATGGAAAATAATTTTGGGATATATATTCATATACCATTTTGTGCAAGAAAATGTAATTATTGTGATTTTATTTCTTTTTATAATAAAGATAATTTAATAGAAGAATATATGAATTGTTTAAAAAAAGAAATAGATAATTTTGATTTTTCTAAAAAAATAGTTACAACTATTTATATAGGAGGAGGTACGCCTTCATATATAAATGAAAAATATATAGTAGAAATATTAAATTTATTAAAAGAGAAACTTAAAAATAATAAAATAAAATGGCAAGATATTGAAATTACAATAGAAGTAAATCCTGGTACTGTGAATAAAGAAAAGTTAGAAGAATATAAAAAGATAGGAATAAATAGATTAAGTATAGGGCTTCAAACAACAAAAGATGAATTATTAAAAGAAATTGGCAGAATTCATACATATCAAGAATTTTTAGAAACTTATAATGAAGCAAGAAAACAAGGGTTTAAAAATATTAATGTAGATTTAATGATAGCACTTCCAAGTCAAAAGATAGAGGATATAAAAGAAAGTTTAGAAGAAATCATAAAATTAAGTCCTGAACATATAAGTGTATATTCTTTAATAATAGAAGAAGGAACAGTATTTTATAAATTATTAGAAGAAAATAAAATAGAATTACCTTCTGATGAAGTTGAAAGAAATATGTATTGGTATGTGAAAGATTTTTTAGAACTTAATGGATATAATCATTACGAAATATCTAATTTTTCTAAAAAGCAGAAAGAGTCAAAACATAATTTGAATTGTTGGAATCAAGAAGAATATATAGGATTTGGAATAAATGCACATTCATATATAGATAAAATTAGATTTTGCAATATAGATAATTTAGAAGAATATATAAAAAATATCAAAGAAGGTAATTTTGAAAAAAATAGAACGATAGAAGAAAGACAAACAAAAGAAGATGAAGAAAAAGAGTTTATGATGCTTGGTTTTAGAAAAATAGAAGGTGTTGATATTTCTAAATTTAAAGAAAAATTTTGTGAAAATCCTTTGTATTTATTTAGAAAAGAACTTAATAAATTAGTAGAAGAAGGATTAATAGAAGTTGATTTAAACAATATAAAATTAACTAATAAAGGATTAGATTTAGCAAATATTGTTTTTGAGGAGTTTGTGTAAAATAATAAAAGAGAATCAAGCTCTCTTTTATTATTTGATATAAATTAATTTCTGTGTTTAAATATAGAAAAATCAAGTTAAATTAGAAAATACTATTTTATTTATTAAAAGTTTTTAAAATTTGATATCTTGTTTATTATTTGGAAATTATTTGAAGTTAGATTTTGAAAATCAACTAAATTTTTTATATTTACACATTTTAGAAGTTTAGATATATTATAATTATTTTTTAAGTATGTAATTTTTGATTATACATTTTATCATTGAAATTTTTCTTAAATACAGCTATTACTTTTTTTCTGTTTGTGGTAATATTCCTAATATCTTCATTTAATGCTGTATTAGGTATATAAGTATGCTTTTCTTTTATAAATCCAATACAAGCATTTATATTTCCAACTAGTTTATTTGTTTGAAGATATATTTTAGAATTATCATAATCACCTAGTATTTTGGCATTTTTATCTAAATTCATTAATTGTGGAAGGATTTCAATTTTATAGAAACTAGTGGAATTAGATAAAATAATATTTTTTTCATTAATATTATTATTTAAAAATCTTGAATAAAATTCTATTGCTGGAATATTTTTATTATTTTCTATTATTTTACAACCAGTTAAATGCATAAAATTTCTTGGAAACATTGCTATTTCAAAAAAGAAAAAAAGTTAGTTTTATCTTCAGTTAAAAATAGAAGTTTTTTGTTTTCTAAATTTTGTTTATATATTTTAGCACAATTTTTTAATTTGTTTGCAATTTCATATTTACTATAAATTTGTTGCATATATAGCATTCACATCCTTTTTATATAACTTCTAAGGGAGAACTGTTATACCGTAGTATTAATAAGTTCTCCCTTAATGTGCGATTTTTCCGTTGCCCATTCAACAATGTGAGCCATTCAATTTCTCACTTGGCGGTGGTATTTTTTGCGTTCTCCACATGAACGATGTGAGCCATTTCTTCTCACTTGAAATTTGGGTTATTGTGGCAGTCGCACCTGCTATGCAAAATAAATTGCAACTATTACTTTAGGTATTTATATAATACCATAAATCTATAATAAAATCAATAGATTAATATTATTTTATGCAATAAAACTTAAATTATTTACACAATTTATAAAAAGAAAAAACGTTCGCAAAAACTATTGACTTTTTTAAAAAAAGAGGATAGAATAAATGCGAACATTTTTTTAGGAGGTTTAAATATGTTATCAACATTACATATAAAAAACATAGGAATAATAGAAGATTTAAGTATAGATTTTAATAAAGGATTAAATGTATTAACAGGAGAGACAGGTGCTGGAAAAACATTAATAATAGATTCACTAGGAATAATATCTGGAGGAAGATTTTCAAAAGATATGATAAGAAAAGGTGCTACAAATTCATTTGTAGAACTATGTATGTATGTGCCAGGTTCTGAAAAATCAGAAGATGGAAATATAATAGTATCAAGAGAAATAAATATAAATGGGAAAAATATGTGCAAAATAAATGGAAGAATGGTTACAGTAAATGAATTAAAAGGCTTTATGAAAGAATTTATTGAGATACACGGCCAAAATGATAATCAAAATCTATTAGATAGTAAAAAACATTTAAACTATTTAGATAGTTATTCAGGAAAAGAATTATCTGTTTTAAAAAAAGAATATGAAAATTATTATTATAAATATAAAGAAGTTTTAAGAAAATTAAAAGAAAATTTTGGAGATGAGAAAGAAAAACAAAGAAAAATAGATTTATTACAATATCAAATAAATGAGATAGAAGAAGCGGGATTAAAATTAGGTGAAGAAGAGGAATTAGAAGAACAAAGAAAATTAATGTTAAATTCAGAAAAAATATCAGAAAGTTTAAATACAGCAAATAATTTAATAGGAGAGAATGGAATAGATAACATTAGTACAGCAATAAGAGCATTAGAGAAAATAGAAACATTTGATAAAAAATATGAAGATATATCAAGTAGTTTAAAAAATATCTATTATGATTTACAGGAAATTTCAAGAGATATATGTATGTATAAAGATGATACTTATTTTGATGGAGAAAAAAGAGATTATATAGAAGAAAGATTAGATTTAATACATTCTTTAAAAAGAAAATATGGAAATAGTATAGAAGAAATAATAAATTATAAAGAAGAAATAAAAAAAGAATTAGAAAAAATAGAAAATTTGGAAGAATATAATATTAAATTAAGAAAAAGAAAAGAAGAGTTAGAAGAAAATTTGAATAATTTAGCTAAAAATATTCATGAAATAAGAACTAAAAATTCAAGTAAATTAATTAGTGAGATTAATAAACAATTAGAAGATTTAGAAATGAAGAATGCAAAAATAAATATAAAGGTAGATTATATTGACAATGAATTTTTTGAAAGTGGAAAAGATAAGGTAGAATTTTATATTATTACTAATTTAGGAGAGGACGAAAAAGAATTATCTAAAATTGCATCAGGAGGAGAAATGTCAAGAATAATGCTTGCTATTAAAAAAGTTTTAGCAGAATTTGATAGTACCGATATTTTAATATTTGATGAAATAGATACAGGAATTTCAGGAAAAGCAGCAAATAGTGTAGCTAAAAAGTTAAAATCAATTTCTAATAAACATCAAGTTTTATGTATTTCACATTTACCTAATATTGCAGCAATAGCAGATTATAATTATTTTATTAGTAAAGATGTTTCAGGAAAAAGAACAAGAACAAAAGTAAAATTACTAAAAGAAGATGAAGTTATAAAAGAAATCGCAAGGATATCATCTGGAGAAATAAATGATATTACTATAAAATATGCAAAAGAATTAAGAAATAAAAAAGCCTCTTAGAATAAATATGTAAAATATGGATAAAATAATTTAAGAAAGTTAGAAAAATTAGGAGGTATGTATGGAAGAATTAATAAAAGATATTAAAGCTATGGAAATCTTAGATTCCAGAGGAAATCCAACAATAGGAGTAGAAGTAATAACAGAAAGTGGATATATAGGACAAGCATCAGTACCATCAGGAGCATCAACAGGGAGTTTTGAAGCAGTTGAACTAAGAGATGGAGATAAAAATAGATATATGGGAAAAGGTGTAGAAAAAGCAGTTGAAAATATAAATAAAAAATTAGCAAAAAAAATAATAGGAATGAATGTTTTTAATCAAAGAGCTATTGATGAAGAAATGTGTAATTTGGATGATACACCTAATAAATCAAATTTAGGGGCAAATAGTATTTTAGGAATATCACTTGCTGTAGCAAAAGCAGCAGCAAATAGCTTAGGAGTAGAATTATTCCAGTATGTTGGAGGAATTTATGGAACTAAAATGCCTATTCCTATGATGAATATATTAAATGGAGGTAAACATTCAGATAATAATTTAAGTATACAAGAATTTATGATAATGCCTGTAGGAGATATAACATTTGCAGAAAGATTACGTAGGGGAGTAGAAGTATATCATTCACTTAAAAAAGTATTAAAAGAAAAAGGGTATAGTGTAGCTGTAGGAGATGAAGGAGGTTTTGCTCCTAATTTAGAAAATGAGGAGCAAGCATTAGATATTATAATAGAAGGTATAAAGAAAGCAGGATATGAACCAGGAAAAGATATAATGCTAGCATTAGATATAGCAAGTACAGAAATGTATGATGAGGCTAAAAAGATAAATAAAAATGGTTATTATTTTTGGAAAACACAAGAATTTAAAGAAAAAGAAGAAATGGTGAAATATATAGTTTCTTTATGTGAAAAATATCCAATATATTCTGTAGAAGATGGGTTAGCAGAAGAAGATTGGGAAAGTTGGAAGGTTTTAACTGATAAATTAGGAAATAAAGTACAACTAGTTGGAGACGATTTATTTGTTACAAATCCTAAAAGATTAAGAAGGGGAATTAAAGAAAACATAGCAAATAGTATACTAATAAAACCAAACCAAATAGGAACATTGACAGAAACATTAGATACAATAAAATTGGCAAAGGAAAATGGATATAATACAATTATCTCACATCGTTCAGGAGAAACAGAGGATACAACAATTGCAGATATTGCAGTAGGGGTAAATGCAGGACAGATAAAAACAGGAGCACCTTGTAGAACAGATAGAGTTGCTAAATATAATAGACTACTATATATTGAGAAAAAGTGTGAAGATAATTTTTAAATAAATATAAATTATTTATAAAATGGTATTAATAAAAAAATACCATTTTATTTTTGGACAAAAAATCATTATGTAAAAATTTAAGGTAAAGACGTAATAATTAAACCTTAAGAAGATTGCTTTAAAGAAAATAAATTTATTATAATGATTGTGTAAAATATTTATTGAAAGAAGGGGATTAAAGTGGGAAAAATTAATGTAAAAAGGATAGTTACTATTGTATTATTTCTTATATTATTAATAAGTATTATTCCAGTAAGTAAAGTATTTGCAGCAACACCAAAAGATTATACAGTAACTGATACAATTAACGCAAAATTAGATAGTAATGGAGTTTTAACTGTAATTGGAACTGGAGAAATGCCAGATTATACTAATATAAATTTAGTACCATGGAAAGGTGAACAAATACAAAAGATAATTATAAGTGATGGAATAACTAAAATTGGGAAATATGCATTTAATTCTTTAACAACATTAAAAGATGTAGACTATGGAAATACATTAGTTACAATAGGAGAGAAATCTTTTTATGGATGTACTGGATTAACAGAATTTATACCACCTAGTTCATTGGAAAATATAGAATATGCAGCTTTTGCATATTGTGAAAATTTAACAAATATAGAATTAAATGAAGGGTTAAAACTATTAGGTTCATATGCTTTTGCAGGAACTAGTGTAAAAACAGTTACAATACCTAGTACATTAGAAGATTATAATTCATATGTATTTCAAGATGTATTAACTTTAGAAGAATTTAAAGTAGCAGAAGGAAATAAAACTTTTTGGACAGATAATGGGGTTTTATGTGAGACTTCAAGTGATACTGAGGATATAAATTTACGTGCTTATCCACCAGCTAGCAAGTTAAAAACATATAAAGTACCAGAAAATATTAATGCTCTAAGATCAGAATGTTTTGCAAATGCTATAAATTTAGAAGAAATTATATTACCAGATACTTTAATTATTATAAATTCAGATGCTTTTAGAAATTGTGGAATAAAGAGTATTACTTTAAAAGGTTCAGATTTAGAAATATTCGGAATTGAATTGTTCAAAGACTGTAAAAATTTAGAGACAGCTAATATAGAAATAAATATTCCAGAAGGTTATATGGGTACTGGTTTAAGTCATACTTTTTTGAATTGTACTAATTTAAAAAATGTAAATATTACAAGTGATGTAGCAACAATAGGAAGAGAAACCTTTGCAAATTGTACGTCACTTGAAAAAATAGTACTTCCAGAAAGTGTTAAATATATAGAAGCAGAGGCTTTTTCGGGATGTACAAATTTAAAAGAAGTAGTTATGCCAGATACAATTGTAGGTATTCATGAAACGGCGTTTGATGGTTGTAATCTTTTGGATACAAAATATCCAGATGGATTTGTTTTAAATGATGATGGATATTATATGGAAGCTGATATACCATTTAAAATTTCAGGAGATTTTAAATATGATTTTGAAAAAGAAGTTTTAGATATTGTAAATGAAGAGCGTGCTAAAGTGGGAGTAGAACCACTAAAAATGGATACAAAACTATTTGAAACAGCACAGCAACGTGCAGCAGAACTTGCAGTATTATTTTCACATACAAGACCTAATTTAACAGATTGTTTTAGTGTTTTTCCAACTGGATTAAAAAGAAAGGCAGAAAACATTGCAGCAGGAATTTATGGAAATGAAACACCTGAAGAAGTTATGGTGTCTTGGATGGAATCACCTGGGCATAAAGGTAATATTTTAGATGAAAATCTAAAATATATAGGTATAGGATGTTTCTATCATGATGATAAATATTATTGGGTACAATGTTTTTCAGATGCAGGAACAGAAATGACAAATTATCCAAAAAATGAAACAAAACAAGTAGAAGTAGCAGTAAAGAATAATTTGATTAATTATTCTACTTATGCTAGCTATGATTATAATCTAATAAGATTAACAACAAATGATGAAGAAGAGATTAGAATATTTCGGTGAATATAATCATAATGATTATTGGCGTAGATTTAAATGTGATAATGATAATTTCCAATGGATAAGTGAAGACGAAAGTATTTTAACAGTGGAAAATGGTACAATAAAACCTAAGAGACCAGGAAATACTAAAGTAAAAGCAATAGCGCCTAATGGTGATATTATAATGACTGATGTATATGTAAGTGATGGTGATGCTACAGTAGAACTTAATGTTACAGAATTAACAATGTATGTTGGTGATACATATCAATTAGAGGCAACAGTAAATTCTAAATTTAGTGATGTAAATCATATAGATAGATGGGGAGTTTTAGGAACTGGAACAAAATGTGTATCGATAGATGATAATGGACTAGTTACAGCATTAAGAACAGGAACACGAGATGTATATGTAGCACTAGCAAATGGGAAAATAGCTAAATGTACAATAAAAGTTTTAACAGCATATCTAATAAAAGAAATTACATTAAATAAAACTAATTTATCATTAGTTGTAGGAGAAACAGAAAAATTAGAGGCAACAATAAAACCAAGTTATACTACTAATGATAAAACAATTACTTGGAAAAGTAGTAATCCTAAGGTGGCAGAAGTAGATAAGAACGGAAATATAACAGCAAAAGGTGAAGGAACAATAACTATTACGGCTACAACGTCTAATGGAATAACTGCTAATTGTGAAGTGGAGGTTACAAAGTATTTAAAAGGTGATGTTGATAATGATAAGAGAATTTCAATAAAAGATGTAAAACTGGCATTACAATATTCTTTGAGTAAAGTAGAACTTACAGAAACACGGAGTGAAAGTAGCAGATGTGAATGAAGATGGAGAGGTTAATATAAAAGATGCAAGATTAATTTTACAATATTCTTTAAATAAAATAAGTGAATTTTAATAATAGAAGACAGGAAATTTTAAAACTTCCTGTCGTTTTTAGTTATATTAAAAATATTTTTTTATTATTGTTTTTTATTTTATGTCCTTATAGTAATTAAATTTTGTTAGTGATATTATTAAAGTTGTAATTGCAACAACAGCTAAACAAATTAAAATAGTTGTAAGTCCAGCATGTGGTAAAGTAGCAGGTGGTTCTGTAAGTCTCAATACAGGTGTTACGTCAGATGTGTCATCTTGTGGATCACCATTGAAATCATTATAAGTAATATCTACTTTTTCGTTTGTGTCTAATAGTTTATCTACTATACTACTATCATAATCTTCTTTTAATTTTAATGTATATTGTACAGTTGCTGTTTCTCCGCTTGCAAGTTCTGGAATAGTCCATGTGATAGAATTATCATTAGGATCAACTTCGGCTGTAATTTCACCAATATTAGGTTCATCTACATATGCAAATTCAAAATTATCTATAATTTCTTGTGGGAAATAGTCTTTTATAACTATATCTGTATATGATTGTGAAATAGGTAATAATGAATTATATATATCTTCTGTAATAGTTTGTTCAACTTCAGCATCTGTTACATAGTAGAAATTTCCAACTGTTGGTTCTTCTTCAGTACCAAAAATTTCTTCTATAATTTGTCCATATGTTTTAGTTCCTCCATAAGGAGTATCGTCGGCATTGTCTATTCCGGTAAGCATTGTTGTTATTTGTATACCGCTATTATTTAATTCTTCTAATTTTGCTACTGTTGCATTTATTACGTCATCAGAATAGTAAACATCATTGTGTTCTAAAGCAATATTAGGTACACCATCTGTTAAAATTATCATATATTTATTATTGTCTTCTTCAGTAAATTGTTGACTCGCTAAAGTAATACCAGCATCTAAATCGGTTCTTGGACCATCTGCATTAATATTATCAATTGAAAGATTTAAGTCATCTGCATTATTACTTAAAGTAGAAACTATGTTAGCATCTTCAAGTGTTGCTTCTCCTGATATATCGCTATCATCATCTGGATTATAATAACTAGAAAAGCTAACAATACCAATTTGTAAATCGTCATTTCCTTCAAGTAAGTTAGAAATTAATACTTTTGCAGAATCAAATATTAAATCTTTTCTTGAACTTTCAGAATCTTCACTTGGTAATTCATTCATACTAGCTGAGTTATCAAGAACAAGCATAAGTTCACCAGTAGGTTTTATATTTTCTTCTTCATTTGTTACTTGTAATTGAATTGTAACTTCTTTATTATTTAAATTTTTTTCGATTAATCTTTTTTCAAATTTAGAATTTTCGCTAAATTCAATTGTACAAACAGGTTCTTCAACAACTTCCATCATGACAGTGCTGTAAGAAGCTAAAGAAATATTTGCAACTAAAATTATTATTAAAAATAAACTAAAAATAAATGTTTTTTTCATCCTAAATTTCACTCCTTAAATATATTATTTCCATACAATCTATATTTTATCATAAAGAAAAAAATAAACAAGCCTTTAAATAGAATTTTTACAAAAAAGTAATTTAAAAATCAATTTTTTATATTATTTTGAAAATATTAATTACATTTTTTTGATAAGGTATTTACAAATACCATACCTTAATGTAAAATAATTACATGAAATACAAATACACTAAAATGTGTATTTATTGTTTTATCTTGCATGCACAATATATTGTGTACAAAGATATATCATTACCAATATGCTATTAAAACAACTAAACAATATAATATAGAAGTTTATAGCAAGTATAAAAAAGAAAAATATGGTAATAATAAAACTAATGAAAAAAGGAGAAAAATGAAAATGAATGTAAAAAGATTAAACAATAATAATAATCGGGATTACTCTTATAGCACTTGTGATAACTATAATTGTCTTGCTAATCCTTGCGGGAGTTTCAATAGCAATGCTAACAGGTGAAAATGGGATACTTACTCAAGCAAGTGATGCAAAAGTTATAACGGAATTTTCAGCAGTAAAAGAAGCTGTATCATTAAAAAACAATGAAATTGAAACATATAAAAGAACAGGAGAAGAAGAAAATATAGTAAAAGTAGGAATGGCATATACAAATGAAAATTTATATGGACCAATAAATATATGGGGATATGATACAGTATTTGGAGAAGGTTGGTATAAGTTAGATGACGAAGATTTAAAAAGTTTAGGAATAACAAATGCCGAGCATGAATATGTAGTAAACTATGATAATGGATATGTAATATCAACAGAGAAGTTTGAATTTAATGGAGAAGAAACATATACAACAGATGAAGTAGAAATAAAACAATTAGCTACAGCTTCTGGGAGTTTGTATATTTTAAGAAGCGATGGAACATTATGGTCAGTGGGATCAAATCAATATGGACAATTAGGGATAGGAAATACAGATAATAAAAATACATTTCAACAAATAAAATTATTCAATGTAAGAAAAATATATTCAAGTATATATTGTCCGTTTGCAATAACAGAAAACAATGAAATATATACATGGGGATATAATGAATATGGACAATTAGGGTTAAGTGACACAGAAAATAAATTAGTGCCTACAAAGTTAGAAGTTGTAGATGTGAAAGAGATATATCCATATTGGCAACATACAATTCTAATGAAAAATGATGGAACAATATGGGGAACAGGTTTAAATGTAAATGGACAATTAGGATTGGGTAATTATAAAAATAGAACAGAATTTACGAAAATAGATATAGATAATGTTAAGGATGTAAAACTTGGAAATGAGCATACAATTATATTGAAGAATGATGAAACGGTTTGGACAGCAGGAATTGGTACACATGGAGAATTAGGATTAGGAGATGCTATTAGAGTAAACAAATTTACAAAGACAGAACTAACAAATGTTAAGCAAATTGTTGATGCAAGAACTGAAACTATAGTTTTAAAAAATGATGGTACAGTATGGGGGAGTGGATATAATGAAAATGGAGAATTAGGTATAGGTGAAACAGGACAACAAAATACATTTAAAAAAGCTCTAATAGAAAATGTTGTAGAACTAAAATGTAATTATTCAACAGTTATTGCAAAGACAATGGATGGTAAAATATATGGATGGGGATGGAATGAGTATTTCCAATTTGGATTAGATAATAATGAAAATTTATTAATACCTCAAGAACTTCCATATGAAAATGTAAAAGATATATACACAGCAGGAGTAGAGAATACATTTATAATAAAAAAGGATGGTACTTTGTGGGGATGTGGACTAAATAGCCATGGTCAGTTAGCTCAAGGTAATTTTGACAGTTATGAAGGAATGATAAGAATAGATTTTATAAAATAGCAAAAGTTATCAAACTAAATTAAAAGAAAGTTTTGTAATAAATAGAGTTAAATAGAGTTAAGGTAATTTCAATATAGTAAGAGGAGACTTTAGTTATATACTAAAAGTTACCTTCAAAGCATAAAAATCAATAGGATTAGATGTATAAAGCTAAATATTTTTGAAATAGAAAATAAATCGTAAAAAGCATGAAATTTGTTGAAAAAAATATAAGTTATGTAATATAATAGATATGTAGAAAATAATTAAAAGGGAAACAAAAGGTTTGGTATTATAACAGATTTAAGGTTTTGTTTTCAGCTAACAGAAGATGAGTTAGAAATTAGGTGGTCACAAATTGTGACCACCTCAAATTAAATTAATTGAAGGAAATTTAAAAAAATAAGAAAAGTTCTTTTGTAAAACACTTGCAATAAAGTAAAAAATGTAGTAAAATAAATATGTTAAAAACCTATCGCTTAGTTTTTTAGCTTACACCAGCTTTAAACCAGGCTTTAGGAATAAAGAAAATGGAGGTGTATTACAATGATGACAAAAGAATTAAAACAAGAAATAATAGGAAAATATAAAAGAGATGAAAACGACACTGGGTCACCAGAAGTACAAATAGCTCTTTTAACAGAAAGAATTAATGAACTTACAGAACACTTAAAAGTTCATAAAAAAGACAACCACTCAAGACGTGGTCTATTAAAAATGGTTGGAAAAAGAAGAAACCTATTAAACTATTTAGCAAAAAAAGACATTAATAGATATAGAGACATCGTTGAAAAATTAGGTTTAAGAAAATAAAAATAATTATAAAAGCCTTTGCTTATTTTAGCACGGGCTTTTATAGAGAATTTATATTGTAACCCAAGTTGGAAAATAGTAACTTGTATAATGTACTAATAATTATTTTTTAGTATATTATAGAGGTTACAACAACTTGGGAACAAGGAAGGGAAGGAAAAAATGTTTAAAACTTATGAAACAGAACTAGCTGGAAGAAAACTAGTAATTGAAACAGGAAAAATGGCAGGACTTGCAAATGGGAGTGTATTAGTACGTTATGGTGATACATGTGTTATGGTAAATGTAACAGCATCAAAAGAACCAAAGGAAGGAATAGACTTTTTCCCATTATCAGTAGATTTTGAAGAAAAACTATATTCAGTAGGAAAAATACCAGGAGGATTTCTAAAAAGAGAAGGAAAACCGGGAGATAAGGCTATTCTTACATCAAGGGCAATAGATAGACCACTGAGACCACTATTTCCAAAAGACTTTAGAAACGACGTAGTAGTTGTAGCAACAGTTTTATGTGTAGAACAAGACAATTCACCAGAAGTAGCAGCAATGATAGGAGCAGCAACAGCACTTGGAATATCAGACATACCATTTAATGGACCAACAGCAGCAGTAAATGTAGGATTAGTAGATGGAAAAATAATAATAAATCCAAAAGAAGAAGAAAGAAAGATGTCAGACTTAACATTAACAGTTGCAGGTACAATGGATAAAATAACAATGATAGAAGCAGGAGCAAATGAAGTACCAAATGATGTGATGTTAAATGCAATAAAACAAGCACATATAGAAATAAAAAAATTATGTGAGTTTATAGATGGAATTCAAAAAGAAATAGGAAAACCAAAATTCCAATACAAATCATTTGAAGTAAATAAAGAAATTTTAGAATTTATAGAAGAAAACTATAAAGAAGATATGAGAACAGCACTTTTAGAAGCAGACAAAGAAACAAGAGACAACAACATTACAAATTTAACAGAAAAAATAAAAGAAGAATATAAAGAAAAAGTAGGAGAAGAAGAATTTACAGAACGTGAAAGTGAAATAGGAGAAGCAGTAGATAAATTTGAGAAAAAATGTGTAAGAGAAATGATATTTAATGAGCATAAAAGAGTAGATGGAAGAACATTAGATGAAATAAGACCACTATCATGTGAAGTAGGTTTACTTCCAAGAGTACATGGAAGTGCATTGTTCACAAGAGGACAAACACAAGTAATGTCAATAGCAACATTAGGAATGATTAGTGAAGAGCAAGTATTAGATGGGATAGACACAGAAGAAAGCAAAAGATATATGCATCACTATAATTTTCCTCCATATTCAGTAGGAGAAGCAAGAACATCACGTGGACCTGGAAGAAGAGAAATAGGACATGGAGCATTAGCAGAAAAAGCATTAGTACCAGTATTACCATCAAAAGAAGAATTCCCATATGCAATAAGAGTTGTATCAGAAGTATTATCATCAAATGGATCAACATCACAAGCAAGTATATGTGGAAGTACATTAGCACTTATGGATGCGGGAGTACCAATAAAAAGACCAGTTGCAGGAATATCAACAGGGCTTGTTACAAATCCAGAAAATGACAAAGATTATGTAATGATGGTAGATATACAAGGAATAGAAGACTTCTTTGGAGATATGGACTTTAAAGTAGGAGGAACAAAAAAAGGAATAACAGCAATACAAGTAGATATTAAATGTGATGGTTTAACATATGAGATAATAGAAGAAGCATTCCAAAAAACAGAAAAAGCAAGAAATAATATATTAGATAATGTAATGTTACCAGTAATAGACAAGCCAAGAGACGAAGTATCAAAATATGCACCAAGAATAGTAAGTACAATAATAAATCCAGACAAAATAAAAGATGTAATAGGGCCTGGAGGAAAAATGATAAATAAAATAATAGACGAAACAGGAGTAAAAATAGATATAGAAGAAGATGGACAAGTATTTATTTATTCAACAGAAAATGAAAAAGCAATACAAGCATTAGAAATGGTAGAAGATATAGCAAGAGACGTTGAAGTTGGTGGAATATATTATGGTGAAGTAGTAAGAATAATGAACTTTGGAGCATTTGTTGACTTGGGATGTGGAGGAAAAGAAGGATTGCTTCATATATCTAAAATATCAGACAAAAAAATAAAACATGTAGAAGATGTGTTACATATTGGAGACAAAGTAACAGTAAAAGTAACAGACATAGATGACCAAGGAAGAATAAATCTAACAATGAAAGATTTAAACAAGTAAATAAAATTCGGAAGTTAGAAATGAAAAGCTGTGGAAAAATCCATAGCTTTTGGTAAATATAACTAAAGATAGGAGAAAGTTATGGCAAAAAAAGAAAAAACTTTATTGGGAAAAATCACTTATTGGATAACGGTAATAATATTACTTGTATTATTATATTATGCTTATCAATATTACCAAACAAATAATTTTAACAATTTTGTAAGAAGTGAAGCAAATTTATATACATCAGAATTTAAAAGAGATGATAAAGTAAAATATAATAACAAAAAAAGTTATAGCATCGAATCAAAAGAATTTAATGATGCAATGTTCTATGAAACAGTAAAAGTAGAAAAAAACCAACCATATAAAGTAACATGCATGGTAAAAACAGAAGATGTAGAAGCAGAAGAAGGAATATCAGGAGTAGGAGCACATATATCAATTGAAGGATCAACAGAAAGATCAGTTGCAATTCAAGGAACAACAGACTGGCAGAAAATAGAATTAATATTTAACAGTAAAGATAGAGAAGAAATAAACATAGGATTTAGATTGGGAGGAAACTTAGGAGAAGCAAAAGGAAAAGCATGGTTTTCAGAATTTACTTTAGAAGAAGGAATTCCGGAAAACAATAGTAATTGGGAATTTGCATGTTTCATATTTAAAACTACAAGTGTAAATATAGATAATAAGCAAATAAATTTATCAGTAACAGAAAATGATGTAAGAGATATTCAAGACACAATATCAAGATTTGAAAATTCATGTTATACAATGTCACAAGGAAAAATGAGAGCAAAATGTGATATATATGGCGTAAACACACCACTTAGTAAATTATCATATGATGAAGAATTTGGTTATTATGTAGCACCAGAAGATGTAGAAGAACAGATAAAATCAACAATTGAAACAAATAACTATGATCATATATTTGTAGTAGTAAGACTTCGGAGACGAAGAACATGAAAACGATATAGAAATAAATGACTGGATAGGATTAGGCTCAATGGATTATTATGGAATAGGATTTTCGAACATAAGACTTCCAAACGACTCAGAAAGTTATGTATATAAATATAATGTATTAATAAATCAATTCCCAGAAGAAGTATTTTTACACGAATTTCTACACACATTAGAAAGAAATAGTGCCGAATATGGATATGAAAGACCAGAACTACATGATTACGAAAAATATGGATATGAAAATGAACCAATAATAGGACAAAAAAGATGGTATACAGACTATATGAACAAAAATATAAAAACAAATAGTGAAAATATCGGATTACCATCAGAAATATATACATTAAAACCAGCAAAAACAAGTAATTTTGAGACTTCATATAAAGTAGAAGCATTTAAAGAACCAGAAAACATAATAGAAGAAATAAGACAAATAATAGATAATTTAATAGACAAAGTAAAACTTCTATAAAAAGAAAGCAAGGGTAAGAAAGAAGGAATAATTTTGAAAGTAACAGAATTTGATTATGAATTACCAGAAGAATTAATAGCACAAACACCAATAGAAAAAAGAGATGAATCAAGACTAATGGTATTAGATAGAAAAAAAGAAAGTATAGAACATAAAAAATTTAAAGATATAGTAGAATATTTAAAACCAGGGGATGTATTAGTTAGAAACAACACAAAAGTAATACCAGCCCGTATTTATGGAAAAAAAGAAACAGGAGCAAATGTAGAATTTTTACTACTAAACAACATAGAAAAAGATATATGGGAATGTATAGTAAGACCAGGAAACAAATTACATGTAGGAACAAAAGTATCATTTGGAGATGGTTTATTAGAAGCAGAAATATTAGAAATAATGGATGGAGGAACAAGAAAAGTAAAGTTTATTTATAAAGGAATTTTTAATGAAATATTAGATAAAATAGGTTTAATGCCACTGCCACCATATATACATGAAGAATTAAAAGAAAAAGAAAGATATCAAACAGTATATGCAAAATATGAAGGATCAGCAGCAGCACCAACAGCTGGGTTACATTTCACAGAAGAACTATTTGAAACTTTAAAGAAAAAGGGTGTAGAAATAGCAAATGTAACTTTGCATGTAGGAATAGGAACATTTAGACCTGTAAAAGAAGAAATTGTAGAAGAACACAAAATGCATACAGAACATTTTTATATAAAAAAAGAAGATGTAGAAAAAATAAATAAAGCAAAAAGAGAAAAAAGAAGAATAATAGCAGTAGGAACTACATCTTGTAGAGTATTAGAAACAATAGCAGATGAAAATGGATTTGTAAAAGAAGTAGAAGAAGACACCGGAATATTTATATATCCAGGATATAAATTTAAATGTATAGATGGACTAATTACAAACTTCCATCTGCCACAATCAACATTACTTATGCTTGTATCAGCATTAGCGGGAAAAGATTATATAATGAAAGCATATAAAGAAGCGGTAAAAGAAAAATACAGATTCTTTAGCTTTGGAGATGCAATGTTTATAATGTAAGCTGTTTTTTGGGACGGAGGCAAAAAACAGTTTAGATGTATAGTCGATTATAAAATTAATAAAAATATAAAAAGAGACGAGCTGTTTTTTGCCTCCGTCCTAAAAAACAGCTATTAGGAGGAAAAGATGAGCACAGCAGTAACATATGAATTATTACATGTAGATAAAAACTCAGGAGCAAGAAGAGGAGTAATACATACACCGCATGGAGATATACAAACGCCGATATTTATGCCAGTAGGTACACAAGCTACTGTAAAATCAATGACACCAGAAGAATTAAAAGAAGAAGTAAAAGCTCAAATAATATTATCAAATACCTATCATCTATATCTGAGACCAGGAAGTAAAATAGTGAAGGAAGCAGGAGGGCTTCATAAATTTATGAATTGGGATAGACCAATTTTAACAGATAGTGGAGGTTTTCAAGTGTTTAGCCTTGGGGATTTAAGAACTATTAGTGAAGAAGGCGTTGAGTTTAAATCACATTTAGATGGTAAAAAATTATTTTTTACACCAGAGTCTGTAATGGAAACTGAAGAGGATTTAGGTGCAGATATTATAATGGCATTTGATGAGTGTTGTCCATATCCTTCAACATATGAATATACAAAAAATTCAATGGAAAGAACAACAAGATGGGCTTTAAGGTGTAAAGAAGCACATAGAACAGTAGATAAACAATCATTATTTGGAATAATTCAGGGAGGATTTTACAAAGATTTAAGAGAAAAAAGTGCAAAAGATTTAATAGAATTAGATTTACCACGGATATGCTATAGGAGGAATAAGTGTAGGCGAACCCAAAGAAGAGTTTTTAGATATATTAAGATTTACAACACCACTTATGCCTGAGAATAAGCCTCGTTATTTAATGGGAGTTGGAACACCTGACTATTTAATAGAAGCAGCACTTGCTGGAATTGATATGTGTGATTGTGTTTTACCTACAAGAATTGCAAGAAACGGAACAGCTTTAACATCACGTGGAAAAGTTGTTGTAAGAAATGCAACATATGAAAAAGATTGGAGACCACTTGATGAAGAATGTGATTGTTATACTTGTAAAAATTATACAAGAGCATATATAAGACACTTAGTGAAAGCAAAAGAAATATTAGGTGTAAGATTATTATCAATTCATAACTTAAGATTCTTGACTAATTTGATGGAAAAGGTTAGAATAGAAATAGAGAGGGATAATTTATTAAATTTCAAAGAGGAATTTTATAAAAAATATGGTTATTCTGACTAAATAGGAGGGAATACAAATGAATTTAATTGAAGAAAGTTTTCAAAACAAAGAAGAAAAGAAAAAGAAAAAAACAGCAGGTATAATTTTAGGATTAATAATAGTTGTTGTAATTATTATAATAGCAATAGCATCATACTTACTTTACATACAAAGTACAACAATGAGATTATTATTAGACCGGACAAATAAATGAAGAATTAAAACAAATATTAGTATTTGAAGAAGATGGAAAAATTTATGCACCAATAAAGGAAATTGCAAGTTATTTAGGATATGAAAGTTTTAATGGAGAATATACACAAAAATCAGAAGAACAAAGTAAATGCTATATTCAAAGTGAAAATGAAGTAGCAAATTTTTCATTAGGTTCAAATATAATATATAAATTAGATCTTACAGTAGATGATGCAGACTACCAAAATGTATATGTAGATGACCCGGTAAAAGCAATAAATGGGGTTTTATATGCAACATCAGAAGCAATAGAACAAGCATTCAATGTGAGCTTTGAATATAACCAAAATGAAAATAGAGTATATATATACACATTACCATATTTAGTACAAGCATGGTCACCAAGTGTTTTAGATTATGGATATACTGGAATTAGTGAAGTGTTTGCAAATCAAAAAGCAATATTGAATAATATGCTTGTAGTATCAAGAGAAACAAACAGTGAAACATATGCAGTAATAGATTTGGAAGGAAAGACAATATTAGAAGCAAAATATGATAATATCACATATCTTCCAGAAACAGGAGATTTTAAAGTAGAAGTAGATGGAAAAGTAGGAATATTAAGTAATAAAGGTGAAACAAGAATACAAATAATATATGATGACATAGAATTAATGGACAGTGATGAAGGTTTATATGTAGCTTCAAATAATGGAAAATATGGAGTAATTGATACAAGAGGAAATATTAAAATATATATAGAAAATGATGAAGTAGGAATGGATATATCACCATTTTCAGAAAATAACATAAAAAATAAATATATATTAGCAGGAAATCTAATACCAGTAAGAAAAGGAGAATTATGGGGACTATTTGATTTATCAGGAAGACAAGTGGTTGACTTCACATATGACGGATTTGGCTATATTGCAAGGAGCAATAAAGATGCAAAAAATTTACTTGTAATTCCAGATTATGAAGTATTAGTAGCATGTAAAGATGAAAAATACACATTATTAAATTCAGTAGGTAGAGAATTATTTGGAGCACCAGTAGCAGATGATATTTATATGATAATAAGTGGAGGACAAACACATTATTATATAACAGCAAATAATCAAACAATGGATGCAGAAGTTTATTTAGATAATATTGGTGTACGTAAACAAAGCGAAGGTGGAAATGTAAGTTCTAATACAAATAATAACAATAGTAATCAGACTAGTAACAATACAAACAATGTAAATAATACAAACACAACAAACTCTAATAATGACCAAAACACGACAAATGGTGGAGAAAACGAAGAAAATGTACAAAATGGAGAAGAAAATAACGGAAATGAAAATACAGAACAACAACCAGAAGAAAACAATGAAGGTCAAAATGGAGAAGAAAACTATGGGCAAGAAGGAGAACAACAAATAGATGAACAAAATGTAGAAGAGCCTCAAGAATAATAAGTATTAATTATAGAAGATAACAAGCTAAATAAGTTTGTTATCTTTCTTAGTTAAAATAGAATAAAATTTAATAATATTCGAATTTATTAAATATTTTTAAGAAATAAAATACTATTTAGAGATAAAAAAATTCACTTTTTTATCTTAAGGTATTTACAAATCACCCTATTTATGTATAAAATAAATATATGTTAAGAGCATAAAAAATATATATTCTTATATTATAATAAGGACAAATACTTTTATTTTTTATGAGTATATACATAAATTATTGTGTAAGATAATTATAAAGTACTTATATTTATTTTTTATATATAAAACATGACAAAAAAGATATACAATTAAATAAAATAAAAATTAACAAATAGAAATAAATTTAAGCATAAAAAGAAAAAATGAGGAAATAATAAAACAAATGAAAAAGGAGAAAAGAAATATGCACAAAGCAGGACTTGTAAGCCTTGGGGCCGTATATATAAGTAGGTTGTTAGAAAAAATAAATAGAATAAAAATAAATAATAAGATAACGATAGGAACCTAAAAATTAAAAAAATTAGGTTTTATATTGTTATCTTTTTTGCGTTTTAGTTTTTTGGTTTTATATATAAAAGAAAACAAAATAATGAGAAAAGTTATAATAAAAACATTTAAAAGGGAGAAAATTAGAAAATGGAAAAAGAAAGAAAAATGTTAAAAAGAAATAAAGGAATAACATTAATTGCATTAGTGATAACTATTGTACTAAACTGCTACCGCAGTGGTCGAAATTTAGAGTATGCAATGTAAATAAATAGATAATTTGAAAAAATATAGATTCTCCCTTATAATATAGTTATGTGAACTATCACAGAAATATATTATAAGGGAGGTTTTGCTTATGACAAATAAACAATTAATTGAAAAGCTGAAGGAAGATATGGAGATGAGAGGCTTTTCACATCATACAAAAGATAGCTATTTAAGAAAAGCGAAAGAAGTAGTAGAATATTTTAAAAAACCAATGAGGCAAGTAACGACAAAGGAATTGAGAGAATTTTTAATGAAATACCTGAGAGAAGAAAAGAAAGTG
>CALXZU010000005.1 GCA_944393325.1 uncultured Clostridia bacterium | reverse complement strand
TATTTATTTTTTTATTTATTTTTTTATTTATTTTTTTATTTATTTTTTTATTTATTTTTTTATTTATTTTTTTATTTTTTTATTTATTTTTTATTTTATTTTTATTTATTATTGTATTTGTTTTTTGTTTTTATTTATTTATTTTTTTTACTATTTTTTCTTATTTTGTATAAAATTCTTAATTTTTATTCTATTTTTTGAAAAATTTTTTATTTTATGTTAAAATAGCAACATAGAAATATGGGGAGAAATAATAATGAAAGTTTTAATTTTTTACGCCTCTTATGGAGGTGGACATTTAAATGCTGCTAAATCAATTGAATATCATATAAAAAGTAATTATCAAAATATAAATGTAGAAATGATAGATTGTATGAAATACGTAAATAAAACAATTGAAAAAGTTACTACTGCTGCTTATAGAGAAATGGCAAAAAAAGCACCTTGGGCATGGGGGAGAATTTATTCAGATTCTCAAAAAGGACCTTTAGCACATATTTCTACAAGGTCTAATAAAATCATGGCAATAAAATTACTTAAATTATTACGTGAGAAAAAACCAGATTTAATAATTTCTACACATCCTTTTGGAAGTCAAATGTGTAGCTATTTAAAAAGGAAAAATAAAATAAGCTCAAAAATAGCAACTATAATGACAGACTTTGCACCTCACGATCAATGGCTTGTTGGTCATGAATTTACAGATTACTATTTTGTTGCACATAATAAAATGAAAAACTATTTAATAAGTAAAGGAATTGATGAAAATAAAATATTTGCTACCGGGATTCCAATATCTGAAGCTTTTAATAAAAATTACGATAAAAAAGAAATATTTGCTAAATATAATTTAGACGAAAATAAATTCACAATACTTTTCTTTGGTGGAGGAGAATTTGGATTAGGAAAAACTAAAACAGTACACATATTTGAAAACTTTGTAAAAGAAACCATAAATAATACTATACAAATAATTGCAATCTCAGGAAAAAATCCTAAGATGAAAGAAGCCTTTAAAAATATTGTAACAATAAATAATGCACAAAATAATATTAAAATAATTGAATTTTCTAATGAAATACCTAAATTAATGTATATTTCTGATTTAGTTGTTACTAAACCTGGAGGACTTACTACTTCTGAAAGTTTAGCTTCTAACTTACCTATGGTCATTATTAATCCAATACCTGGTCAAGAAGAAGAAAATGCTGAATTTTTAGAAGAAACCGGAATTGCTGTATGGATTAAAAAGGAAGATAATTCTATTGAAATAATAGAAAACTTACTTAGTAACAAAGAAAAATTAGCTCAAATGAAAGAAAACACAAAAATATTAGCAAAACAAAATTCTACTCAAGATATTTGTAATATATTATTTAGAAATTAAACTACACAAAATGATTATAATAAAAAAATATATATTATATAAAATACATTTTATTAACTCAATATTAATAAAATGTATTTTTAAATACTTTATATGAATTTTGTAATTATTTTTTGATAATACCATTTTTATATTTTATAGTATAATATTTCATATCAAAGTTGTACAAAGTATCATTTTTTTAGTAATTTACTAATTTTCATTTTTTTATCAAAAATGAGAAAGAAGCAAAAAATAGTTAAATTTCTCTTCTTCCCTCCAAAGCCTTAGTTAAAGTAATTTCATCAGTGTACTCTAAATCCCCACCAACAGGTATACCATGTGCAATCCTTGTAACCTTTACTCCTAAAGGTTTAATAAGTTTAGATAAATACATAGCAGTAGCTTCTCCTTCAACTCTTGGATTAGTAGCTAAAATAACCTCTTTTACCTCTCCCTCCATTAATCTTGAAAGTAGTTCCTTAATTTTGATATCATCAGGCCCTACTCCATTCATAGGTGAAATAGAACCGTGAAGCACGTGATAAACACCTTTAAATTCATGTGTTTTCTCCATGGCAATAATATCACGAACATCTTCAACAACACAAATAACACTTTTATCCCTTTTAGGATTACCACAAATATTGCAAGGATCTGTATCAGAAATATTAAAACAAGTACTACAATACTTTAAATTCTTTTTAGCATTAATAATTGAAGAAACAAACTCATTTGTTTCTTCTTCTGAACAATTAAGCATATAAAAAGCAAGTCTTGCTGCTGTTTTATGTCCTATACTTGGTAATCTCTCAAAACTTTCGATTAACTTTTCTATCGATGGTGAATATAATGACATCCTTTATTCCTCCAATTATTACTACTTATAATCCTAAACCTGGTATATTATATTTACCAAGTGACTGTGCTTGTGCTGAATCCACTTGTCTTAAAGCCTCATTGACACAAGTTAAAACTAAATCTTCAAGCATCTCTACATCATCTGGATCAACCACCTCTGGTTTTATTTTAATTTCCTTAATAATCTTTTCACCAGAAACTTTAACAGCTACTGCTCCACCACCTGCTGAAGCCTCAAACTCTTTAGAAGCAAGTTCAGCTTGTGATTTTTCCATATCAGCCTGCATCTTTTTTGCTTCTTTCATTAAATTACCAAGGTTCATACCTCCAAAACCTCCCATGCCACCTGGGAATCCTCCTCTTTTTGACATTATAAATTCCTCCTTAAAATTAATATTTTTTCTTTTTCCCTCTAAAATTAATCAATAACATTAAAAGGTATATCTGACTCATTTGCTAAATTCTTTAAATTCTCCTCATTTGTAACTTTATGAACACTGTTATTGCCAGAAATATATTTAATCTGCATAGGTTTGCCACAAGCCATAGAAACCAGCGTTGAAATCTCTTTTATGTTTTCTTGTCTTTCTAAAACAGTTTTTCCAAAAGGATTCATGCCATTAGGAAATTCAATGCCAACAGTCATATCATTAACCTGTGTAAGCCTTGTTCCCTCTAAGCTAGTAAATAGAACTCTTTTACCATTATCCTTTAGCTCATTTAAAATTTGTGGCCAATATTCATCTGCCTTATCAGAAAACTTAATAGCAGTATCCTTAGGCTTAGGAATAACTATATTATTAGTTGTATTATTTGTACTCGTATTATTTTGTAAAGCTCTGTTTATTTGCTCATTACTTTTAGTTATCGTATTGTTTATACTTGGTTTCATATTAGGAACTATGTTATTACTAATTGTAATTCCCTTACCAGATTTCAAATATTTTTCTATTTTTTCTACTCTTTCCTCTAAACTAGCATTATACTCTGCCTCTTTATTACATAATTTAATAATTCCCGCCTGGAAAACTATAGTTTTTTGAGTAGACCATTTTATATCACTTTCTAACTCTGATAAGCTATAAACTAAATTTATTAGCCTTTGCTTATCAACTTTACCTGATAACTCTTCTATCTGTTTTATTTCATCATCAGTATACAAATCTAATTTATTAGAAGTTTTAAAAACTAAAATATCCTTAACATATTTAATCATTTCCCAAAGTAAATTAATAATATCTTTACCTTCGTTTAAAACCACATCTATCCCTTGCATAGCTTTATCTACATCATAATCAATAATACCTTCCACCACATTATGAACATATGTAATTTTAGGAATACCAACTAAATCTCTAATTTTATTTTCATCAATCTTGTTTTCGCCGTCTTGAACACATCTTTCTAAAATAGAAAGTGCATCCCTCATAGCCCCTTCAGCTAAAACTGCAATCATTTGCATAGCTTCATCTGTTATTTGAATATTGCTTTCACTGCAAACAACTTTTAGCCTTTTTATAATATTTTCATTAGAAATTCTTTTAAAATCAAACCTCTGACATCTTGATAAAATAGTAGCTGGTAGCTTTTGTGGCTCAGTTGTAGCAAGAATAAATTTAACATGCTCTGGTGGCTCTTCTAAAGTTTTTAGTAAAGCATTAAAAGCTCCCTGTGATAACATATGCACCTCATCTATGATGTATACCCTGTATTTTGCTTTTGTAGGTAAAAAATTAACCTCTTCTCTTATTGCTCTAATATCTTCTACACTATTATTAGATGCTGCATCCATCTCAACAATATCTGTAAGAGAACCGATTAATTGCTCCCTTACAAATTTCACACTCATTGCAAGGCTCACCATTTTGTGGATTTAAGCAATTAATTGCCCTTGCTAAAACTTTAGCAGCAGAAGTTTTACCAGTACCTCTTCCACCATTAAACAAATACGCATGACCAACTCTTTCTGCAATAATCTGATTTTTCAAAGTCCTTGTAATATGTTCTTGACCAACTATCTCTGAAAATGTAAGTGGTCTAAATTTTCTATAAAGTGCTGTGTATGCCAACTTTTATCACATCCTTATATAAAAAATGGTAAATACTCCTAAATCTCTCTATGGAAAGTCTCCACATAAAGATAACTATTTATTGCTGCTTCCTTCCGGACCTGACAAGGTTCATAGGTCTTTATTGGATCCTCTCCATACAAAGATTCAAGGTAGATACCATGTGTATTATATAATTAATTTTATATTTAATCAAGTAAAATTTAAATTCACATTTAAAATTCTTTCAATTTTTCTTTTAATAATATTATTTTTTTATAACTAATTTTTAGTTCTTTTAAAAATAATATCATCTAAATCGGTAATCTCCTTAGAAGATGTACCGTTTTCCATAATTCCTTCTACTGGCAAATCTAATGCGATATTTGTTTTATATTCTTTACTATCTTCAGTAGATAAACTTAAATCAAATGTTAATTTACATTTCAAATCATCTTCACTTATATTACTACTCTTTAACAATTGATTAGAAATTATCTCGTTACTTGTAGATATATCAGACACATATTCAGCCACATTATTATTTGCATATCTAAAAAGAATAACTCCTCCTTGGTTTGCTATTACTAAATTTTTAAGATCCGCTTCTAAGCCACCTGTATAATTCAATTCTTGAATTTCATTTTCTACTGTATTACTAAAGTTAGCTCCACTTTCAAGTACATTTGGTCTATAAAACTTAACTGTACCTATTTCTTTAGCTTTTTCTACATTAAAATTATTTATTTTGATATTTTTTATAGTTTCCTTTTCTGTATACTCACTATTTTTCTCTATGTATATATAAATATCATTATTTTGATTTATATCAAAAGCCCAATTAGTACTTTGCCCTTCTGTATTTTTATCTATCCCCTCTGATGTACTAACTATTGTAATCTTACTAATTTTGAAAGGCATATTAGTTTCCCCTTCTACTTGGTACCTTAAAATCATTATACCTGCAATAAACATTATAACTGATATTATTACAATTATCATGCAAATATGAAATGCTTTAGTAGTTGTTAGGTATTTTATTTTATCTTTCATAACTCCTCCTATATTTAGGTTTGTCAAATTTATTTATTTCTCAAATTTCTAAGCTCTTTAAAAAAATCTTTTAAAATTCTTTCACATTCTTCTTTTAAGATTCCTTTTTCTACTTCTACTTTATGATTAAACTTATAGTCAAATAAATTTAAAACCGAACCTGCTGCTCCTGTTTTCTCATCTAAAGCTCCTATATATACTTTTTTTATCCTTGCATTAATTATAGCACCAGCACACATTGAACATGGTTCTAATGTTACATACATCTCACAATCTAAGAGTCTCCATGCTTCCAATTTTTTGCTTGCCTTCTCAATTGCTAAAATTTCAGCATGTTTTGTTGTATCCTTTTTACTTTCTTTTAAATTATGAGCTCTTGCAATTATTTTTCCATTACTTACAATTACAGCTCCTACTGGTACTTCTAATTTTTCATATGCCTTTTTTGCCTCCTTTAAGGCCTCTTTCATAAATTTCTCTTTATCTTCCATAAAAATTCCTTTTTACTTTTTTACCTTTATGATTATAAAATAATTATTTTGAAAAGTCTGGTGTACCAGAAGGGACTCGAACCCCCTACCTCTTCCTTAGGAGGGAAGCGCTCTATCCTGGTGAGCTACTGGTACATTAATGTTTTATTTTATAACAAACTAATTATAAGATAATTTAAAAAAATTGTCAAATGTTAAAAGAAGGCACTTTAACCTTCCTTTAACAACCTTTTCATCTTTTTGCCACTTATATATTCCATAGTTGGAATACTAAGTAACTTTTCGATTTTTATAAGTTCTATATATTCCTTTAGCTCTTTAATATTATTTATTTTTATCATTTGTAGAGAATTTTCATATGCTTCCTTATAATTCATATGCACCATCTCCTTTATATATTTTACCATATTTTTTATAAAAAACTTGTCGAAATCTGTCTTTTTTACAATACTTATATATATCTTTTTGTTAATTATATGAACACATTTTAATATTTTAAAACGAAATCTGCATTTTCCTAATATAGATATTTAAAAATCGGAACTAAATGTCTTATTTGACAATATCTGTTATAATAATATAGGTGATTTAAATGCAAAGAATATTAAGTGATTTTAGAAAAGCAATAGAAGAATATAAGATGATAGAAGAAAATGATAAAATTGCAATATGTTTATCAGGAGGAAAAGACTCTATAACAATGCTACACGCTTTTAAAGCATTACAAAGATTTTATCCAAAAAAATTTGATATAATAGCAATAAGTATAAATCCAGGGTTTGAATTTTTCGACACTGAATTTTTACAAAAAATTTGTAATGATTTAGAAATACCTCTTTTTATAGAAAAAAGTAATGCCAAAGAAATCGTATTTGATATAAGAAAAGAAAAAAATCCATGTTCTTTATGTGCTAATTTAAGAAGAGGTGTTATAAACTCTGTTGCAATACGCGAAGGCTGTAACAAAATTGCTTTAGGGCACAACCAAGATGATGTTTTAGAAACTTTTTTATTAAATCTATTTTATACAGGAAATGTTGGAACTTTTGCACCAAAAAGTTACATGGATAGAAGCAAAATAACTTTAATTAGACCTTTAATCTACACTCCTGAGAAAAATATTAAAAGATTTATTAAGAAAAATAATTTATCAGTTATGCCTAAAGTTTGTCCAATGGACGGTAAATCAAAAAGAGAAGATATGAAACAATTAATTTTTTCATTAAGCAAAAATATTCCAATGATTAGGGCAAATCTCTTTGGAGCTATTCAAAGAAACATTACTGAATGGAAATTAAAATAATATAATACATATTATTTGCTTAAATCTAATATGTATTATTGTATTTTATTATAATATATTATATTTTATTATAACTAATCCGCAGACTTAAACATCTGCGGATTAGTTTTTTAAAACCTGAAGGTATTAACTACTAGCCAATAAAGGCATAAAACTTAGTAGTTCCATATGGACACTTGTTATCATTTATCAAATAGCTAAACCCTCGATCGGGATCACTCAGGAGATATGCCCTTTTTTGCCTTTGATTAATGAAAATACCTATCTCCTTTTTTTCCTCACCATGGTGAGCAGTTTCCTTTACAAATGGGCTACAACTTTCATCAGAAAACCTAATGTATGCTGGACATACTGCCACATCAAAAAATTGATATTCTTCTGATAGTGTAAGATAAATAATAATCCTCCTTCCTTCATTAATGGTTCTAAAAATGTTCAGTTTTGTCGTGGACATTTGTCCTCCTCCCTGTAACCAACCCTTGGTTACATTCGACATTTACATAACATGATATATATTATAATATATATTATTAAAAAAAGCAAGAAAAAAATAAAAAGCTGGAAATTCCAGCCTTTTACTATTACTATTTTACAATTGCAACCATTGCATTTTTTAACTCTTCTAATTTTTTATTGGCATCCTCATCAGAATCACCTTTAATACCCATATATAGTTTTATTTTAGGCTCTGTTCCTGATGGTCTTACACAACACCAGCTATCATCTTCTAATTCATAATATAAAACATTTGATTTTGGTAATCCTGTAGATTTTATTTCTCCAGTTACCATATCTTTGTCTATATCTTTTTCAATATCTTTAAACTCTAATACTTTATAATCCCCTATTTTATTTATAGGTGTATTTCTCATATTAGTCATCATTTCCTTGATTTTTTCTGCACCTTCTGCACCTTCTAATACAATAGACACCTGTGTTTCTTTATAATATCCATATTTCTTATAAATATCTTCCATAGCATCCCATAAAGTTTTTCCCTTAGATTTATAATAACATGCTGCTTCACAAAGTGCCATTACTGCTGCAATACCATCTTTATCTCTTGCATAATCGCCAATTAAACAACCATAACTTTCTTCAAAACCGAATATATAAGTTTTATCTTTGTTCTCTTCTGCCTTTTTCATAATAGCTCCTATATTTTTAAAACCAGTTAAAACCTCTATACACTCTAAATCATATTCTTTAGCAATGGCTCTTGTCAAGTTTGATGACACTATAGTTGTAATTATCATACCATCTTTTGGAAGTATATTTTTTTCTTTCATTTGAGAAATTCTATATTCTGCAATAAGTAGTGCTGACATATTTCCTGTATATTCCGTATATTTACCAGTTTTGCTATCTTTTGCAAAAATTCCTAATCTATCAGCATCTGGATCTGTTGCCAAAACCACATCAGCATCTACATTATCAGCCAACTCTAAAGCCAATTTAAAAGCCTTCTTATCTTCTGGATTTGGATAACTAACTGTAGGGAAATTTCCATCAGGTTCTTTTTGCTCTGGTACAACATAAACATTTTCTAAACCTATCTCATGTAGTAGCCTTTCTGCTATTGTATTTCCTGTTCCATGAAGTGGAGTATAAACCACTTTAAGTGTTTTTCCTTCTTTCCTTACAATATCAGGGTTCAATACTTTAGATTTTAAAACACTCAAATATTTATCATCCATTTCTGTTCCAACTATATTAAATAACCCTTTTTCTTCCGCTTCTTCTCTTGTAATTTCTTTAATTTCACTATAACTTTTTACAGCTCTTACTTTAGCTATAATGTCTTTATCCCTTGGACTAACTATTTGAGACCCATCATCCCAATACACTTTATAACCATTATATTTTGGTGGATTGTGACTTGCCGTTATCATAACACCAGCAGTACACCCTAAATTTCTTACTGCAAATGATAATTCTGGAACTGGGCGTAAATTTTCAAATAAATATGTTTTAATTCCATTTGCATTTAAAATTAAAGCAGTTTGCATACTAAATTCTTTTGACATTTTCCTAGAATCATAGCTTATTGCTACACCTTTATCTCCAGTTCCTTCTTCCACTATGTAATTTGCCAAGCCTTGAGTTGCTTTTCCTACTGTATATTTATTCATTCTATTAGTCCCTGCACCTATTACACCACGAAGACCAGCTGTTCCAAATTCTAATTCTTTATAAAATCTATCTTCAATTTCTTTTTCATCATCTCTAATTTCTAATAGCTCTTTTTTTGTTTCCTCATCAAATTCTGGACTTTCACACCATCTCTTATATTCCTCCATATAATTCACATTCAATTCCTCCTTTATCATTTTAGTCGTTTTTGGAACAAGGTAAAAACGACCTATATAAAAAACGTCACAAATCAAGATGTTCTTGTTTAACAAACCTTTACAAGAAACATCTTTTGTGACATTTCTTTTAACTTAATTTATAAAATTTTTTATATAATTCTCTTGCTGTTGATGGGCAATCTACACCTGCTGAATCTGCATTCTTTACTGGTGCAAATTCTTCTTCTCTTTTTACTCTTAAAATTGCCATATCATCAACTTCACTAAATGCATCAAATAAAAAAGCTTCAAATTTATATGCATTTGGAGAATCAGGTACTACTAAATTTCCATCTTTATCAATATATTTTGCTTTTTTATATGCCACATGATATGGTAATGGTTCTCTTCCCATTCTTTCTACTGCATCTACGCTAAATAAATTACAAAGAATATGAGATTCACCATATAATAATTCACCATCTTTATCTGTTGCTTCTGCCATTTCGTCTGTTATTTCTGTATATTCTATTACATTTGGCTTTCCATTTCTTCTACAAAATACTCCTACTCTTTCATGTGGATTTGCTTTTACTACTGATTTACACGCAACTGTTACTTTCTTATCTATTGCAATTCCCATAAGTACAGGATCCACCATTTTTACCAAACAGTTGTCTACTCCGCCAATAAATACCCATTCTATTCCTAGTTCTCTCATTTTTTTAGTCATACCTGTTTTTACTAAAGACTCATAAATTCCACCATGTCCATCTGCTGCAAGTTTTATCAAACCATCTTCTCCAATTAGTATTTTTCCCTCTGTATCCATCATTGGAAGTTCTCCTTGGATAAAGAAAAATAGGTTTTTATCTTTTTCATATCCAAAATATTTATTTTCTTTGAAAAATCTTTCTGTTTCTTCATTATTTTCTTTACTTGTCATTATAAACCAAGGAATTGTTACTCCATATTTTTTACCTTCTTCTTTTATTCCATCACATAATAATTCAAATAATGATTTATGTGAGTCTAATCCGATATCATATGTTCCTTTTGGACCTGAATGTCCGAAGTCTTGTTCCTTGTCCTCCTGCCATTGTTACCGCTGCTAACTTTCCTTCTTTTATTGCTTTTTTCCCTATTTCTTCATAATATTTAAATTTATCTCCTAATTTAAATTTATCTAAATAGTCTATTGGTGTAATTTCATCTTTATTGTTTTTTACTTCTTTTTTTGTACTTTCATATAAACTTTTTACAAGTTCAAAATCAATAGCTCTTATTTGTTTAATTAATTGTTTTTTATGGCTTTCATCTAATTTATCATAATGATTTAATAGATGTTCCTGTCCATATTTTTTTAAAATAGCTTTTTCTTCTCCTAAATTATCATCCATTTGAATTTCTCCTTTTTGTTTAAGTTTCATATATATTTATGTACTTTATATATATATGTATATTTTATATACTATTTTTTAAAAAATATCAACCTTTTTTCTTTTTTTACAGTAAAAAAAGATTATATTATTTTAAAGTTTATTATATTTTTCCTATTTAAGATTAGAAACTATGCATAGCACATAGTTTCTACTTTATTTAAATATTTCCATTTTTATTTCTTTTCCATTACATACAAATACCATTTTTGTTATGTTTTTAAATCCTCTTTCCTTTAGTTCTTGTTCATATTTTTTATCTTTTATTTGTTCTTTTGCTTCTTTTATCTTTGCTTTTAATTCTTTTTCTTCCATTTCTTTTGCTATTTTAAATTCCATTATAAAACCATTTTTTTTTTCTTTTGGTTCTAACATTATATCATATCTTCCATATCCTGATTCTCTATTTGATTTTACGTAATAACTATCCTTTAGTCCTACTAACATTCCTAATATAAATGCATGGTAAAAACTTTCTGCTGTGTTTTTTCCTACATCAAAATAACTAAACATTTCTTTTTCTATATCTAATAATTTCTCACTTTTTAATAATTCTGCATAATCTATAAATACTTCTACTAATTCTGTTTTTAATTGTAATAACATTTCTTCAATATTACTTCCGTTTATATCTTTTAAACTTAAATATATTACTGGGAAAGCTCCTAATTTTGATGTATAATATTCATCTTGTTTCATTATTTTTAAGCCTTTAAATAGTTCTTTACTATCTTTACATTTTATATCAAAATAGTACCTAAGTATACTCATATTTAATGTTTTTCCAAACCTTCTCGGACGTGTTACTAATATTACTTCACTTTTATTATCTAATATATCTTTTATATACATTGTTTTATCTATATAATAATAGTCATTTACTCTCATTTTCTTAAAGTCCATTGTTCCTATTCCAATTCCTTGCATTTTTCTTCACCTCTATCTTTCTTCATACATTTCTATCTTACAAGATAAACATGGAAAAATTAAGAAATTTTTTGAGCATTCTATTTTTGTATTTTCTTTTCTCCCGTAGTGCTAAGAACGTTTTCATATTCATTTATAATTTTATTAATATCATCTCCAACCTCTTCTATGTCATAACAATCGATTGTTTTTACATTCTCATTTTTTGATATCCATTTTTCTATATTCTGATTTACATTTTTTATATAGTTTTCTTTTCCTTTTATAAATATTGTCATTTCTTTATTATTTTCTAATTGATTTTTTATTTGTTTGAATTTGTTTAGATCATCATTTTTCCAATTAAGATTAAATATTTTCTTCTTTTTTTCTTCATTTAAATTTATTTTTGATATCAAATTTTTTATTGTACTTTCTAAATTATTTTCTGTTAATATTATTATTTCTTTGTTCTTTTCTATTTCCTTTTCAATATAAGGTAAACTTATCATTTCAAAATGATAGTCACTTGCAAAAAATGCACATGTTTTTTCTTTTGTTTTTTGAATCTCTTCCATTAAAAAACCTCTCCTTTTTTCTTTAAAACCATACGGAAATAAAGTTTTTTTAAAATTGTTTACTGGTAAATTTTACCAGTTTTTTACAAATATGTCAAGAATATTTCAAATTTATTTCAAAAAAGATTTCGACATTTTTTTCAAAAAAATAAAAATAATTCTAATATGTATATATTTATTCTTTTTTGGTAATACTTAAATTACAAGAAGATTTTAGAAAAAAAGTTTTTTGGAGGTAACTTATGAAAAATTTATTAAATTTATTTAAAAATCCCAAGGTAAAAATGGTAATTATTCTAATTTTTTTACTTTTTATATATACAACAGTTTGTGCTTTTTCTTACGCACAAAACGTTTCTTCTGATATTGCAGAAAGTGTTTTTAGATTGCACGTTATTGCAAATAGTGATTCTAAAGAAGATCAAGATTTAAAATACAAAGTACGTGATAATTTAATTTCATATATGAATAATATCTGCAATAATTGTAATAATAAAGAAGAAGCTATTAATTTAGTTACAAAACATAAAGAGGATTTTAAGGAAATTGCATTAAATACTATTAAGGATAATGGTTATTCTTATGATGTTAATATCAGTATTGGTAATTTCCAATTTCCTACTAAAGATTATGGTGACATTTCTCTTCCTTCTGGTTACTATGATGCTTTAAGAGTTGAAATTGGAGAAGCAAAAGGTCAAAACTGGTGGTGTGTAATGTTCCCTCCTCTTTGTTTTGTAGATATTACTTCAGGTGTTGTTCCTGAAGACTCTAAAGAACAATTAGAAGATAATTTATCAGAAGAGGAATTTGCACTAGTTTCTGAGGATAGTGACCCTCAAATTAAATTTAAATTTAAAATTTTGGAATTTTTTAATGAAAATGGTTTTATTACTGCAAAAAAATAGTTGCAAATGCCTTCACTTTATGTTATATTAATAGAGAAAATAGAGTGTTAATAAGATACACTCTATTTTTAATTTGAGAAATATGAAATAAGGATTATTTTTATAGATACAGGGGGAATTTAATTGGAAAAATTAGTAGTCACAGGTCCTACTCCTTTAAAAGGAGAAGTTATTATTAGCGGAGCAAAAAATGCAGCAGTAGCAATACTTCCAGCCACACTTCTAATTGATGGTGTATGCACAATTGAGAATTTACCTCACATTAGTGATATTGAAATTTCTTGTAAAATATTAGAAAAATTGGGAGCAAAAATTACATGGAATGATAAACATTCTATTACAATTGATACAAGAGAAATTAAAACAACTAAAGCTCCATTAGATTTGACTAGTAAATTTAGAGCTTCTTATTATGTAATTGGTTCTATGCTTGGTAGAAAAGGAGAAATTGAAGTTGGTATGCCTGGTGGTTGTAAATTAGGTGCAAGACCTATTGACCAACATATTAAAGGTTTTGAGGCTTTAGGTGCAAATGTTACTGTTGAAAAAGGTAAAATTAACGGAAAAGCTAAAAAATTAAAAGGTGCACCTATTTATATGGATATTGTTTCTGTTGGTGCTACTATTAATGTAATGCTAGCAGCAGTACTTGCTAAAGGTACTACCACTATTGATAATGCTGCTAAAGAGCCTCATATAGTTGACGTTGCAAACTTTTTAAATACCATGGGTGCTGATATTCGTGGTGCTGGTACTGATGTTATTAAAATTAATGGTGTTGAAAAGTTACATGGCGGAACTACTTATTCAGTTGTTCCTGATCAAATAGAAGCTGGTACTTTTATGCTAGCTGCTGTTGCAACTAAAGGTGATATTACTTTAAAAAATTGTATTACAAAACACTTAGAATCTATTACAGCTAAGATTATTGAAGTTGGTGGAAATGTTGAAGATAATATAGATAGTATCCGTGTATGGTGTAATAAAAGACCTAATAAAGCAAATATAAAAACTTTACCTTATCCTGGTTTCCCAACAGATTTACAACCTCAAATGGGTGTTGTTTTATCTTTAGCCAATGGTAATAGTGTTATTAATGAAAGTATTTGGGATTCAAGATTTCAATATACTGATGAATTAAATAAAATGGGAGCAAAAATTACAGCAAATGGTAAAACCGCATTTTTTGAAGGTGTTAAAAAATTATATGGTGCTCCTGTATATTCTACTGACTTAAGAGCCGGTGCTGCTTTAGTTATTGCAGGAACTGCTGCTGAAGGCGAGACAAATATTTATAATTTACAACATATTGATCGTGGATATGAAGATATTGAAGAGAAATTTAGAAAAATCGGAGCTAAAATTAAAAGAGTAACAGAAGAATAAGGAAGTAAGAAACGATGTTTAATTTTTGTAGTTTATATAGTGGTAGTAGTGGAAATAGTCTTTTTGTTGAAACTAAAAATACTAAATTATTAATAGATGCTGGTGTTAGTTGTAAAAAAATTGAGACCGCTTTAAATGATATAAATGTTGACCCTAAATCTTTGGATGGTATTTTAGTTACTCATGAACATATAGACCATGTCCAATCTTTAGGTACTTTGTCTAAGAAATTTGATTTGCCTGTTTTTGTTAATCAAGAGACTTTAGATAATATGCCTAAACAGAAAGATAAGATTTCAGATAATAATATTCATTTATTTAAAGTGTCTGATAAATTTGAAATTGGTGATCTTATAATAAAACCTTTTTCAATTCCACATGATGCTGCAAACCCTTGTGGTTTTAGTTTATATAAAGAGAATAAGAAAATAAGTATCGCAACAGATATTGGACATATGACTAATGATATTTTGAAGAATTTAGAAGAGAGTTTATTTATAATGCTTGAAGCAAATTATGACCCCGAAGTTTTAAGATGTTCTCCATATCCTTTTTCTTTAAAGACACGAATTGCCGGACCTACTGGTCATTTATCTAATGAAATTGCCGGAAAAACTATTTCTTATTTGATACAGTCTGGTTTGAAAAATGCTATGCTTGGACATTTAAGTAAGGAAAGTAATTTTCCTGAACTTGCTTATCAAACAGTTGTTGATGAGCTTATTTCTAAAAATTATAATGAAAATAATCTTCATTTAACTGTTGCCCTAAGAGATGCTCATAGTAAGATTATTAATATTAAGTAAAAACAAATTAAAATAGAAAAAGAATTTAAAAAATAAATAGAAAAGTAAGGAAAGAAAATGCTAACTATTAATATTATTTGTATTGGCAAATTAAAGGAAAGTTATTTAAAAGATGCAACTTACGAATATTCTAAAAGACTTTCTAAGTATTGTAAATTAAATATTATAGAACTTCAAGATGAGAAAATTCCTGATAAATTAAATTATAGTTTAGAATTAGATATTAAGGAAAAAGAATCAAGTAAAATTGTTTCTCACCTTCCTAAAGATAGTTTTAAGATTGCATTAGATTTGACTGGTAAGGAATTTTCTTCTGAAGAGTTTTCTAAAAAGTTAGATGATATTTCTATGATAAATAGTAATATTTCTTTTATTATTGGTGGCTCTTTAGGTTTAACAAAAGAACTTTTAAATAATTGTAATTTAATAATTTCTTTTTCTAAGATGACTTTTCCTCACCAATTATTTAGAGTATTTCTTTTAGAGCAAATTTTCAGAGCTTTTAAGATTTCTACTGGTGAGACTTACCATAGGTAACTTATTTATTATATTATTTTATCACTTTATACTTTTTTATTTTAATTTGTAGAGAAAACAAGTTACAAAAATAGGAACCTAAAGAGGAAAAAACTTTATTTTCTCTACAATTTTAATAACTTTGTTATTATTTTTATTTTTTATCTATTTTCATTTTTTTATTTTGTTTTATATTTACACTTCTTTTATATTTTTTCTTTTTTAGTTTTTGATTTTCTAATTTTTTTACTTCATTTAATACTTCTTTTGTTTTTTTATTAATTATTATTTTTCTTACAATTATATATATAAATATGAATTCAATTATTTTTAACATTTTACACATCCTTTTTATTTTTATTTTACAAATTGGATTTTATAAAGATTTTTTAATAAAATTTATGAATTAATGTATACTTATAATATTATTTTTTTGTTAATCTTGTCAAGCGACTTTTGTGAATTTTCTGTAAAAAATCAATAAAAATAACCAAACAGAAAAAACTATTTGATTATTATTATCTAATATTTTATTAGGGTTATTTATATATTCTAATATTGTAACAATTATAATATACTATATAATCTTCAATTCTTTCATATGGTACTTTTTCACCATTTGAATTAATATATGGCTCATATATATGCTCATGACCTTCGAATACTCGTGCAGGTGTAAAAAATATTAGTAAAAAATATATAATTATTCCAACTGCTAATATACTCTTTTTTTTAGATAGTTTTTTACTTAATGTTAATACTATAATATTTATTAATAAAAATACTATAACTCCCCATATATTATCCCAACCATTTAATGTATTTAAATAAATCCATAAATCTCCAAAACCTATTGTTGGGTCTAAAATACAATATAGTGCTAATATAAATAGATTATTTAGAAACACAATTAGTATTAATATATTATTTTTCTTTTTTCCTATTTTTATATGACATTATTCCACATATTACTAGTATTATTATTAAAATTAATATCACTTTTTCTTCTCCTTTTTTATTTTTATACTCTTTATTAAAATTCATCATCTAAAAGAAAATCAATTACATTTACATGTTTAATTCCATTGTAATCATATTTTCTATTATCTAATGTAATTACATATTTAGGATAATTATCATTTATAACATCATATGCACCGAATTCTCTTTTTTTAGTTTCTTCATCTGAAATACTATATGCAACTTGTATATATATTTTTTTATTAGGTTTTATAGCCACAAAATCGATTTCACCTTTTTTAGTTTTTCCAGAATATACTTCATAACCTTTTATATTTAATTCATTAAATACAATGTTTTCTAATGCATAGCAATCATCTATTTCTAATTTATGGTTTTTTATCTGTGCTATTCCTAAATCTGTTACATAGAATTTATTAAGTGTTTTTAACACTGCTTTTCCATGTACATCATATCTATATACTCTTTTAATTAATAATGCCATGCAAAGAGCTTCTAAATATGAATAAATTGTTAATGTTGATACTTCTCTTCCTTCACTTTTCAAATAGTTTTTAATATTTTGAGCTGAAAATTCTCTTCCTATTGTATCTACCACATATTGTAGTATTAAGTTAAATAAAGAAACATCCCTTATCTTTAGCCTTTCTACAACATCTCTTAATATTATAGAGTCAAAAACACCATACAAATAATTTTTTATTGCTTCTTCACTTTTAAACTCAAATCTATTAGGTAGTCCTCCCCATTTCATATAATCTTTAAATATATTTTCTGTTGACTTTGTTTTTCCTAATAATTCTAAAACTTCTTTATATGATAATGGATTTATTTTAAAAGAAACATATCTTCCAGACAATACTGTTGATAATTCATTTGAGAGTAATCTACTATTTGAACCAGTTATAAATATACTAAATTTTTTTGATGCTCTCAAAGAGTTTATAACTTTTTCGAATTTATCTACATATTGAATTTCATCAAAAAATAGGTAATACATTTTGTCATCTTTTACTTTGTCTTTAATATATTTATTTAATTTTTTATAATCTGTTAATTCTTCAAATTCTATAAATTCAAAATTAACATATATTATATGGTCTTCTTCTACTCCTTTTTCTTTTAATTCATCCATAATTTGTTCTAATATTACAGATTTACCACATCTACGAATTCCTACCAAAATTTTAATTAAATCACTATCATAAAATTCTCTAATTCTCTTTAAATACATTTCTCTTTTTAACATCTTCATCACCTATATTTATTATAATTTTTTCCAATACATTTGTCAAGTTATTTTTGTATATAAAAATAACTTTTGATTTTTTAAATTATTTTTATATAAAAAAACATTTTCAAAATTACATTTTGTATTATATAATATGATAAATATATCTTTATTAAAAAAGAACAGGAAAAATCCTATTCAAAATCAAACTTTTAAACATAAATTTTATAAAACTATTTTTTATCAGCTATTTTTTAATATTACCCAATAACCTATTCTATTTGAGCCCTGTCTTTTTATATAGTCTTTTTTCTTTAATTAATCAATTGCTCTTTTTACTGTGCCTAGTGCTATTCCAGTTTTTTCTGCCAATTCTTTTTGTGTTATATTGTTTTTATTTTCTATTTCTTTTAATACTAAATTTAAAGTGCCATTTATAGTGCCACTTGTACTTTTTAATAATTTCCAATAGCCTGTTTTATTTGAACCTTCCCTTTTTATATAACCTTTTTCTTTTAATTCCTCAATCACTCTTTTTACTGTGCCTAGTGCTATTCCAGTCTTTTCTATCAATTCATTTTGTGTAATATTGTTTTTATTTTCTATCTCTTTTAATATTAAATTTAAGGTGCCATTTATGGTGCCACTTATAGTGCCATTTATTGGTTCATTTAAAATATCATTTAAAGTATCATTTTTTATTTTTAATAATTTTCAATAACCTGTTTTATTTGCATCTTCTCTTTTTTGTAACCATTTTCTTTTAATTAATCAATTGCTCTTTTTACTGTACATAGTGCTATTACAAGTTCTTTATACTAATTATTTTTTGTTATATTATTGTTATTTTCTAATTCATTTAATATTAAATTTAAAGTATTATTTAAAGTGTCATTGATTTATTAAACCGCCACTTAATCCGCCATTTATTCCGCCATTTGCTAAATCTATTAAATCTTTTCATATATTTTTATTTCTTAATAATATTATTGTTATTTTAAAGTTTTCAATTTTTTATATAATGTTGTATTTTTCCTTTTTATACAATTGTGATAACTAGTGCAATTAAAGTAATACCTTTGGTTGATTTTAAAACATTATTCATATGATTTATTTCTCCTTTCTTTAGTATAATTATTTACTTATTTTTCTTTTTTATACTCTAATTAATATTTAAGTTATTTTTAAAAATAGTATATCCTTCTACGATTAAACCAAAGATATTTATAGAAATATTTAATTTTCAAAGTACTATACTATTTTTATAATAATATCTCAAATAATTAAAATACTATGTATAAAAAACAAAAATAAATTTTCAGCATTTTTAAGTGCTGTATTAGTTTTTATATGCTAAAAACATATATTATTTATATGCTCTTAGCATATGTTTATTTTATACAAACATAAGGTATTTGTAAATACTTTATGAGAAAAAAGTGTAATTTTTTATCATAAAATAATGTTTCACTTTTATTATAAAAATCTACAAACAATATTACTAGCAATAATACCAACAACATCACCAGTAAGAGCAGCTAAAAGTATATATCTTGTTTTTTTAACTTTAACACAACTGGTATAGATAGCAATAGTATATAAAGTAGTCTCAGTAGACCCCATAATAGTAGAAGCAATGTTACCAATTAAAGTATCAACACCACAATTTTTCATAATATCTGTTGCAACAGCAATAGAGCCACTTCCAGAAATAGGTCTCAAAAGACTTAAAGGAACAAGCTCAGTTGGGAAATTTAAAATATTAAGAAGAGGGCTTACGATTTTTGTAATTAAATCTAACACACCAGAACTTCTCAAAGCCCCAATTGCAAAAAATAACCCAACTAAAGTAGGTAAAATACTAAGTGTAGTTTTAATACCTTCTTTGGCTCCATCTAAAAAACTATCAAAAACTTTATTTTTTTCTCTAACACCATAAATAATAATAAATAAAATAACCATAGGCATAGAAACACTTGATAAAAAATTAATAAAGCTCATAAATTAATCCTTCCATTTTGTAAATTTAATAACAAGTTTAGTAACAAAAATACCAATAATAGCAGCAATAATAGTAGCAACCCAAGTAGGAAAAACAATGGCAGTAGGATTATTAGAACCAAGAGAACTACGAATAGCAATAACAGTAGTAGGAATAAGTTGTATAGAAGCAGTATTAATAACAATAAACATCATCATACTATCAGACAAAGTATCTTTTTTATCATTCTCCTCTTGCATAGACTTCATAGCTTTTAAACCTAACGGAGTTGCAGCATTTCCTAAACCTAATATATTTGCTACCATATTCATAGAAATTTCTTTCTTAATCTTTTTGTTATTCTTCAAATCAGGAAATAAAAAATTTAAAACCGGGGTTAAAGACTTAGCAATATTTCTAACTAAACTAGTACTACTTGCAACATTCATAATACCACTCCAAAGGCACATACTACCAAGTAAATTAAAAGATAATTCAATAGCATCATTAGTACTTTCAAAAATAGAATTATTCAAATTTTCTAAATTTCCTGAAAAAATTGCAAAAGAAAATGATATTATTATAAAAATTGGCCAAACTATATTTAACATACAATCACCATTTAATTTTATTTCAAAATTATTGTTTTTATTACAAATAGAATTGACCAACTTTACTATTTGTGATATAGTAAGTTAAGTACATGGATTGTAAATATATATCTTTTTAAGGAGGATTTAGTAATGAAGTCAACTGGTATTGTTAGGAAAATGGACGAACTAGGCCGAGTAGTAATTCCAATTGAAATAAGAAATCAGTTTAATATAGTTGAAAAAGATCCTATTGAAATTTACGTAAACGGAGATTCTATAGTATTAAAAAAAGTTGAAAAAACTTGTATCTTCTGCGGAAATACAGAAAATTTATTAGAATATCAAGACAAATTAATATGTAGTAACTGCTCAAAAAAAATAGGTAACTTAGAAAACAACAAATAAATTAAAATGAGACAAAACGGTCTCATTTTTTAATTATTGTTTTCTTTTCTATTTACAAAAATTTTATATATTTCATTTTTATTAACATTTCTATCTTTTGCAATTTTTTTTATAATATCTTTTTTATCAAAACCCTGCTTTTCATAATATTTATAATGTTCTTCAAGAGATAAATCATTAAGTTCATTTTCCTTTTTGGTAGAATTTCCTTCAATAATTAAAACCATTTCACCTTTAAACTTATCAACCTTCTCCAATAATTCATCAATATTACCTCTAATAAACTCTTCATGAATTTTAGTAATTTCTCTTGCTAAAACAACCTTTCTGTTTTCATCTAAAACATTTTTTAAATCCTCTAATGTATTCTTAATTTTATGTGGAGCCTCATATAAAATAATAGTTTTATTTATATCTTTAATTTCATTTAACTTTTCTTTCCTGTTTTTCTTATTTAAAGGGAGAAAACCAAAAAAGCAAAACTCTTTAGTACTGATACCTGATGCAATCAGAGCATTAATCATAGCACAAGCACCAGGAATTGGAACAACATTTATATTTTCATTAATACATCTTCTAACAATCTCCTCACCAGGGTCACTAATCCCTGGTGTACCTGCATCGGAAACTAACGCTATATTTTTTCCTTCTTTTAATTTATTAATTAAAGACTCGCATCTAAACTCCTCATTATGTCTATGATAACTAATCATAGGTTTAGAAATATTTAAATGGTTTAATAATTTCAAAGTATGTCTCGTATCCTCTGCAGCAATAAGATCCGCTTCTTTTAAAATATTTATAGCTCTTAAAGTAATATCTTCTAAATTACCAATAGGCGTTGCAACCAAATACAAAACACCATAAGTAAACTCTTCCATCTTATCTCCTACTCTCTAAACATTTTTTCTTTTTTAAAAAACAACTAAAAATTTTATAATTTATTATAAATCTTTAATATTTCATTTGTATAATTACCCTCATCATCATATATATATAAATTATTATCAACCTTTAAAAACTCATTTGCGTTTTTTACTGCTTTAATTAAAACAAGTTTTGGTGGTTTTTCTTTATTTGAAAAAACAAATCTAATTTCCTTTGGTTCTATTTTATACTTCCTTAAAAGATATAAAATATCAACTAACCTATCAGGTCTATGAACCATATAAAATTCACCTTTATCTTTTAATAAATCCTTTGTAACTTTTATAAAATCCTCTAAACTTGCTGTTATTTCATGTCTTGAAATAACTTTTCTTTCATCATCATTTATAACACCACTGTTTTTCTTTTTATAAGGCGGGTTTGTTATAATAACATCAAAAGTATTTTTTTCATAGTATTTATCCAAATTTAAAATATTAGCATTTAAAACTTTAAATCTATCTTCTAAATTATTAAGTTTGCTACTTCTATTTGCCATATTTGCAACATCTTCTTGTATTTCTACTCCTATTATTTCTTTTAAATTAGTTTTTCCACATAGTAAAATTGGAATAATCCCTGTGCCTGTTCCTAAATCTAAAACTATGCTATCATCTTTAATATTTTTAGCAAAATCAGATAACAAAACACTATCTATTCCAAAGCAAAAACCATTTACATTTTGTATTATTTTTAAACCTTTAAATTCTAAATCATCGATTCTTTCATTATCATATAATTCCATAACTATATCCTTTTTTGAGACAAAAAGTCTAAAATTACTTTTTGCCTCATTTTATATTAAATTTCTTCTATATATAATTTATCTACCACTGTTACAATAGTATATTTTCTTATATTTTTTAATAATCTCTTCTAAATTATTATATCTTTCTATTTGTTCTCTTGCTTCTTTTTATTTTTACAATAATATTTTACTATAATTTTTAACAAAAATCAATGACAACCTAGGTCTCCAAAACATATTATATACAAAATATCTAAGAGGTGCATTATGGAAAATAAAAATAGAGGTGATAAAAAGCCACCTCATAAAAAACGTTTCGATTTTAATAATTATACCAAAAACACAGTTAAATCATTAAATGAAGTTGAATATTTTTTAAATAACTTAAAAAACTTTAGACGTTATATTAATTTATATAAATTTTTTAAGAAATAGATTTTTCAAGAGTATATATTTCGTTAAACTCTTCGTTTTCTGCTCCGTTTATTAATATTTTTATACTATTTACCTCATTTAATTGTGTTAAAGTATTTACTAAACTATTTATTAGATTTTCTTTAACATTCTCGTCTTCTTTATTATAATTCAAAAATTCTTGTGAAAAATCTAATGTTAAACAATCACCTTCTAAACTTGCTTTTAATAATTTAGTATTATCTGGCATAATTTTTTCTTTTACTTCATCTTTTGGTCCTTCTATTAATAAATTTACTATCTTTTCATAAGGAGTATTTAAAATTTCTTTAATATCAACTAATCTTGCTTCAGGCTCTAATTCTTTTGTCTCTTTATTTTGAAAATATAGACTTACAATTGTCTGCCTTAATTGTTCTTCTGTAATCTCCTCTTCTGGCGTATATTCTTCTACAATTTCTCCGCTATTGTTTTGTCCTTCACTTTTTGGCTTTAAATATTTAATTAAAAAATATCCGCCAACAATTAAAACAATTAATATAACTGAAAAAATTATAATGATCTTTTTATTTTTCATTTCCGCCTCCTTTTTCTTTTTATACTTATTTAATAATATTATTTGTTTGTCCATTTTAGAACTAGTGTAAAAGTTATTATTTAGTTCTCTAATTTGTCAATATTTTTCACTTTTCCAAAAAAATAATAACAATTTTTTCCATTTGACAAAATGGCTATTTCCGTATAAAATAAGGGTGTTAGGAAGTATATTTTTATAGACAGAAAGGAAGATTTTGTCATGAATAATAATGAATTATTACACGTAGGTTTAGATGTTGGGTCTACAACTGTTAAAATTATAGTTATGGATAAAAATCTAAACACATTATATAAAAATTATCAAAGACACTTTTCAGACACTAAAAATACTGTTTGTAGTGTTTTAGAAGATTTACTTTTAAAATATCCAAACAACACTTTTACTTTAGCTCTAACAGGCTCTGGTGCTATGTCTGCTGCTAAATTTTTAGGGGTAGACTTTATTCAAGAGGTTGTTTCTTGTAAACGTGCTGTTGAAAAATATATACCAAGAACTGATGTTGTAATAGAACTTGGTGGTGAGGATGCTAAAATTATTTACTTTGATCAATCTATTGAACAACGTATGAACGGTACTTGTGCTGGTGGTACTGGTGCATTTTTGGATCAAATGGCATCTTTGTTACATACAGATACCGCAGGCCTTAATGAACTTGCAAAAAATTATAAAACAATATACCCTATTGCCTCTCGTTGTGGAGTTTTTGCAAAAACAGATATACAACCTTTAATTAATGAAGGTGCGGCAAAAGAAGATATTGCTGCGTCTATTTTCCAAGCAGTTGTAAACCAAACTATTAGTGGACTTGCTTGTGGAAGACCAATTAGAGGTAATGTTGCATTCTTAGGTGGTCCATTAAATTATTTATCTGAACTTCGTACAAGATTTATAGAAACCCTTCATTTAAAAGATGATGAAATAATAGTACCAGAAGAAGCTCATCTTTTAGTTGCAAAAGGTGCTGCTTTAGATTCTATAAATACAGAATCTATTACGCCAGACGAACTTGCAAAAAAGATTGAAAATTTACGAGTTTCTCACGATAACACAACAAAGCCAATTGATCCACTATTCAAAAATGAAGATGAATATAAGAAATTTAAAGAAAGACATGATAAAGCAAAAGTAGAAAGAGGAGACTTTGCTAACTATAAAGGAGATTGTTATTTAGGTATAGATGCAGGTTCTACTACCACTAAATTAGCTTTGATAGATAGAGATGGTAAACTTCTTTATTCTTTATATGGAAGTAATGAAGGAAATCCTTTAAGAAGTGTTATGAATATGCTAAAAAAACTTTACCATGAATTACCTCAAGAAGCTATTTTAAGATATAGTGGTGTTACTGGTTATGGTGAAAGTTTAATTCAAACTGCTTTAAATGTAGATTTAAATGAAATTGAAACAATTGCACATTACACAGCTGCTAAAGAGTTTGAGCCAAATGTTACTTCTATCGTTGATATTGGTGGTCAAGATATGAAGTACATAAAAATGAAAAATGGTTCTATTGATAATATTATGCTAAATGAGGCTTGTTCTTCTGGTTGTGGTTCTTTTATTGAGACTTTTGCTAAAAGTTTAAATATAGAAATTTCTGAGTTTGTGAAAGAAGCAATTAAATCAAAAACACCTGTTGATTTAGGTTCAAGATGTACTGTTTTTATGAACTCTAAAATAAAACAGGCTCAGAAAGAAGGTTATTCTGTAGGCGATATTTCAGCTGGACTTTCATATTCTGTTATTAAAAATGCTATACAAAAAGTTATGAAAGTTAGAGATGTTGAGACTTTAGGAGACCATATAGTAGTACAAGGTGGAACTTTTTATAATGATGCTGTTCTTCGTGCTTTTGAACTTATTGTTGGTAAAAACGTAATACGACCAGATATTGCAGGACTTATGGGTGCATATGGTATGGCATTACTTTCTAAAGAACAATATGAAACAAATATGGATATGGAATATAAGTCTACTATTTTAAAAGAAGATGAATTAGATAAATTAGAAATTAAAGTTACTCATACTCGTTGTGGTATTTGTGAAAACCATTGTAAATTAACTATAAATAAATTTAGTAATGGTCAAATTCATGTGTCTGGTAACCGTTGTGAAAGAGGTGCTGGGGCTATTACTAAAAAGAAGAATTTACCTAATCTTGTTCAATATAAATACCAAAGAATTTTTGATTACACACCTTTAGAAGAACAATATGCAACAAGAGGAATTGTTGGTATTCCAAGAGTTTTAAACATGTATGAAGATTATCCATTTTGGTTTACTTTTTTAACAAGTTTAGGTTTTAGGGTTATTTTATCTGAAAAGAGTACAAGAGCAACTTATGAAAAAGGTATGGAATCAATGCCTTCTGAATCTGTTTGCTACCCTGCAAAACTTTCTCACGGACATATTGAAAGTTTATTAGAACAAGGTATTAAAACTATCTTTTATCCTTGTATACCATATTCAAGAAAAGAATATGAGAAAGCTGATAACCATTATAATTGCCCTATTGTAATTTCTTATTCAGAGGTTTTGAGAAATAATGTTGAAGGTCTAAAAGACCCTAATATTAAGTTTATTAACCCATTTTTACCTTTAGATAAGAAAAATCTTGTTAAAAAGATATTAGAACTTGATGAGTTTAAAGAGTATAATTTTACAAAAGCAGAACTTGAAGAAGCTGCTGAAAAAGCAGAAAAGGAATATCAAAAATGTAAAGCAGACATTAGAAGAAAAGGTAGTGAAACTGTTAAATACATAGAAGAAAATAATTTGAAAGGTATTGTTTTAGCTGGTCGTCCTTATCATGTAGACCCTGAAATTAACCACGGAATTGATACTTTAATAACTTCTCTTGGTTTATGTGTTTTAACAGAAGACAGTGTCTCTGATAAAACAGAAGCAAAACGTCCTTTAAGAGTTGTAGATCAATGGGTATATCATGCAAGACTATATGCTGCAGCAGATTTTGTTGGTAAACACGACTGTTTAGAACTTGTACAATTAAATTCATTTGGTTGTGGTGTTGATGCAGTAACTACTGATGAAGTAGAAGAAATACTTTCTAGTTATAATAAAATGTATACTTTAATTAAAATAGATGAAGTAAATAATTTAGGCGCTGTTCGTATTCGTATCCGTTCTCTTCTTGCAAGTATGAAAAAACGTGAACAAGAAAAGAATGATGAAAAAGGTTCTGGCGACTACGGAATCAACAAAAAGATATTTACTAAAGAGATGAAAAAGGAATACACTATTTTATTCCCACAAATGGCACCTATACATTTTGAGTTATTAGAAATTGCTGCAAGAGCTTCTGGATATAATGTAGAGCTTCTAAGAGATTGCAGTCAGAAAACTGTTGATACAGGACTTAAATATGTAAATAATGATGCTTGTTATCCATCTATTTTAGTTACAGGACAAATGATTGAAGCACTTCAATCTGGTAAATATGATGTTAATAAAACTGCTTTAATTATCTCACAAACTGGTGGTGGATGTAGAGCTACTAATTACATTGGTTTTATTAGAAAAGCCTTAAAAGATGCAGGTTTTGCAAATGTACCAGTAATTTCTCTAAACTTTGTTGGTATGGAAAAGATGCCTGGTTTTAAACTTACAGTTCCTTTTATTGAAAGATTATTTAAAACTGTAATTTATGCAGATCTTTTACAGAAAATGCTAACTAAAAATAGAGCTTATGAAATAAATAAAGGTGAATCACAAAAATTATTTGATACTTGGATGGAAAAATGTAAGAAATTACTTACAAAATCAAGTAATAAAGAGTTTAAACAAAGTATTTATGATATTGTAAATGATTTTGAAAAAATAGAATTAGATACATCTGTTGAAAAACCTAAAGTTGGTATTGTTGGTGAGGTTTTAATTAAATACCATCCATTTGGAAATAATTTTGTTGCAAATATTTTAGAAAGAGAAGGAGCTGAAGTAGTTTTACCTGATTTTATGGGATTTATCAAATTTATGGCAACACATAAAATTACTTTTAATAAATTATTAAATACAAACAAGACTTCTTCTAAAATTAGCAAAGTCGCTATTAAACTTATTGATATTTTAGAAAAAGATGTTAAAATAGCTTTAGCTAATTCTAAAAAAGGATACTTACCACCATGCGATATTTGGCATTTGGAAGATAAAGTTAAAGATATTTTATCTATTGGTAATCAAACCGGTGAAGGTTGGTTTTTGACTGCTGAAATGATTGAATATATTGAAAATGATATTCCAAATATTGTTTGTGTTCAACCTTTTGCGTGCCTTCCAAACCACGTAGTTGGTAAGGGTGTTATTAAAACTATTAGAAGTAAATTCCCAGAAGCTAATATCTCACCTATTGACTATGATCCAGGTGCTAGTGAGGCTAACCAGACTAATAGAATTAAACTTTTAATGACCGTTGCTAAAGATAATTTAAAGACTAAACAAAATAGAAAACAAGCTATCGACAATGAAAATAAAGATGATAGTTCTAAAACTTCTTTGGATAATCAGCCAAAAGTTACACAATAGACAAGCAAAAAAATTGCTTGTCTATTATTTTATAGTTCTTAATTTTATTTGTTGTAATTCTTTCTTGCTTATTCCTGTTGCATTTATTATTATCTCGTCATTTACATTCTGCATTAAAAGACCCTTTATTGTTTGTTTTACTCCTTGTTTTATTCCTTGTTGCCTTCCTTTTTCCATTTCTTTTCTTCCCTCTTCTTCTATTATTTTTTTAAATGCTTTTTCGAAATTAGACATAAAATCTCCTCTTTCTATTATTTTTAAATTATTTGTATTTTTAATTTTTCCAATTCTTTCTTGCTTATTCCTGTTGCATTTATTATTATCTCATCATTTACATTCTGCATTAAAAAGCCCTTTATTGTTTGTTTTACGCCTTGTTTTACTCCTTGTTTTATTCCTTGTTGCCTTCCTTTTTCCATTTCTTTTCTTCCCTCTTCTTCTATTATTTTTTTAAATGCTTTTTCGAAATTAGACATAAAATCTCCTCCTTTATTTATTATTTTCATTATTTCTTTCTTTAATCTTTTAATTTCTTCTTCTGTTAATTTCTTTATTAACCATGGCATTACTCCTTCTATTTTTCGTAGTATTATTTTCATTGCTCTTTTTTCCCAATAATTTACTTTTTTAAAAGTTTTTAATTTTTTTATTACATATTCTAAATCTTCCTTTTTTCTTATTTTTTCGAATGCCATTCCTAATGCTATTCCTGTTCTTCTCTCTATTAAATAATCTGTTGTATATTTATTTATATCTATTAAATTATATTTTGGATATGTTAATACTGGCAGTTTATACTTATTTTTTTCATCTTGTATTATTGTTAATGGTGCATCCCATATCCTTCTTGATGTACTTAATACTATTGGATATATTATTGGTGCTTTCCTTTCTTTGTTATTTTTCATATTCTCATTTCTACTTTCTATTATTGCCATTGCCTGTTCATTCACTCTTTCTCCCATTTTATAATCTACTGTACTTTGATGTTCTATTGTTATAAATGACTCTTCTGGCTTTATTTTATACACCATATCTAACAATTTCGTTTTAAAATTTGTCTTTAGCCTATATTCTCCATTAAAATTTTCTATGTCTTTTTTATTTAGATTTATTTTTATAAAATCTCTCATTAGAAATATTATTTCTTGCTTTGCTATTAATATTTCTTTTATTACACTATCATGTACCTTATATTGTCTATTTTTTCTTATATTATTTTTATCTACTTTTTTTGTTTTGATATTTTTATTTTTTTCAACATTTTCTATTTCCAATCTTATTCCTCCTTAAATTGTAATTCTTTTTACTATTAAAGTCAAGTTGCTTTTTTAGTAAATATTTTGACATTTATCTTTATTCCTCTTTTTTTCTTTCTTTTTCTTATGTTTTCTTTGATTTTTAGCCTATATATTTTTCTTTAGTTTATTTTTTCTAAACTTCTAAGGAATTTAAATAAGATTTTAAATTCTTATGAATAAATACTAAATAAATTATTAATCAAATATTATGAATATATTAATTTGCAAACCAAATACATCATGTAAACTATTTTATTATTCATTGGATTTGTTTAGAATTAATTTTTGAATAAATTAAATTTTAAAAACGTTTTTTGTTTATTGTAAAATATATTAACATATAGGAAATTAAATTTCAAGTTTTTTCCAGTATTTTTCAAACTTTTCATCGCATTTTTTGATATTTTTCGACATATAATAGAACTAATTATAAGATTTTATTAATTACTAATTTTTCATTTTTTTGTTGTTTTTATTTTATTTTTCCAATGTAATTATTGAAGATTAGCTGTTTTTATGTTATATTTATTTTATAAAATTTTAAGAGGAGTTTACAAATGAATTATTATAAAATTTTGGAAGTAGATAAAGATGCTTCTCCTGAGGTTATTGAAAAAGCATATAAGGCTTTAGTTAAGAAATACCATCCTGACTTACAAGAATCAAATATGAGACAGAATGCTGAAGAAAGAATAAAGTTAATCAACGAAGCCTATGAAGTTCTTTCTAATCCAATTTCTAAAGCCAAATATGACGAAACTTTATCTAAAACTGAACTTTCAGAAGAAGATTTTGATAGATTATCTAAAGAAAACAAGAATTTACATGACGAAATTAATAATTTAAAATATCATTCTAATGTAAATTATAATAATACTCAACAAAACAGCTATCAACAAGTGGATTTACAAAACGAGTATGAGAAACAATTAAAATATGAAAATGAATTACAACAAGCAAGACAAAAGGCCTATCATGATGCTTATATTCAAGATTTAAAAAATAGGGGTTATAAAATAAAGTATAAAAAGTCACCTAAAGATTATTTAAAAAATATACTTGCTTTACTTATTACTATTGGTATTCTTTTTATCCTTTGGCACATTCCTTTTATACATGATTTTTTTATGAATACATTTAATAATAATCCAATATTTAAGGCAATTATGAATTTCTTTAATTAAAGTAAGACATTGTAATCTTACTTTTTATTTTTAATATTTTTTAAATAAAATATAACATTCTATATTTTAAAAAAATGTTTTATCTATTGCTACACTAATGTTTTTATTTGATTTTTATTGAATTTTATGCTATAATTATATTATGTATAGTTCTTTGATAGAATGGAGAAAAAATGATTGCTAAAGCTGTTGTCATCATTATCATTTTCCTGGTTTTTGTGTTCATCTTCTCTGGAAATGTTCCAATTGCCACTTCTATCCTTGATATAGTATCACTATTAATCTTTGCAGCATTGATACTTAGTGGTATTACAGCAATTATGGAAGCAATCTCCAAAGAAGATGACATTGAACCTGGTGAACTGATATTCCGAGTCATTTTGGGTATAATTGCCCTACTCCTATTGATTAAATTCATTGTTGAATGATTTTAATCATCCTACGCTCTTTAGCGATTAGGAAAGCCGATGAAATCTCAAAAATTTCATCGGCTTTTTTTTATTTATTCACTTTTAACTTATACAATTTAATTAATACTAAATGACATTACGAATTCAGTTCCTTCACCTAATTGCATAATTACTGTTAAATTCTTACTTTGTGCAGAACTTCCTGCTCCACTCCTAATTGTTGTCTCGTATGTATATATGCCATTTTCACTATTAATTTCTGCAGTTTCTTCTACATTAAAATTTATATTAAAGAAATTAGTATTTACATATTCTTTAAAACTATCTAAATTATTAAAATTATTATTTTTAAATGTTTCATCCAATAATTCATATGCATGGCTAAAGTCTTTAGTATTTATCATTTGTAAAAATGTATATACATTTGAGTTTACTTTATTTTCGTCACTCAATTTATTATATTCTTCCTCATAATTATCAGATTTTATAGTATAACTATCCAAGCATATTGTGTATTCAGCTACTCCATCAGTTTTCACTGTATAATAATTGTTATAATTATCTGTAAAAATATATTCTGTATAATCATCATAATACTCAACATTATAACTAGATAATGCACTATTTTGTATTATTTCTCTACACAAGCTAACATATTCTTCAAAATCTTCAAATGTTGGAAATCTTTCACCTCTATATTCTTCATCTAACATAGAATATGCTTTTTGTGTATCGTTTATTTCCATTTCTGAAAAATCTTTCAAATATTTACTACACATATCTTCATTTGAAACTCTTTTATACTCAAAAGTATTATTTCCATTATTAGCTATTTCTGTCTGATTATCTTCTAATACTATTTGATTAATATCATTATAATCTTTACTATTTAATTGTTCAATTTCACAAGTTAAGTTATATATATCCACTCTAACTATAAAAAATATATCATTTTCTTCTATCTGTCCATATACCGCATAACTAATAATTCTTTCACCTGATAATTCATTCATACTAATTGCTGTAAAATTAGAGTTTACATATTTTTGTATTGCATTTTCTACAGAAAAGAATGCAGTTGGTTCTCTTAATTGTTTTTGCTTAAATTCAATTCCTAAATCTCCTTCTTCAAAAAATTCAACTGATCCATCTTCATTTACTTTAATTGTACCTTCCTCTTCTTGTTTCTTATCTAATACAATTAGAAGTATTATACATGCTATAGCTATAATTATTACAATTATAGCTATAATTAATATTATTTTTTTGTATTTTTCCATGACTTCCTCCTCTATGGTTTTGGGACAGTAATTGCATATGCATAACCTGGATTATATGTATTTATCTCTTGTTGTATAAGAGAAGTAGAACCGCAATCGTAAAATTGTCCATTTCCTGCATATATTGCTGTGTGAACACCTGGATTTAATACTATATCTCCTGCTTGTGCTTGTGAACCAGGTTTTACAGTCCAACCTTTACTATTTGCTAATCCCAACAATGTACTTGTACTTTGTTGATATCCACCTAAGTCAGTATATCCATATTCATATAAAACCCATGTAACAAAACTACTACAATCTATTGTTTTATATCCACTTTCATCTATTGGTATTGTATTATGCAGATAATTTTGCAAATATGTAAATCCATTTAATCTTACATAATCATGACATTGTTTTGCTATAGCTACAATATCACCTCCACCACCTATAAATGATGACACATCTATTCCTGCTGTTCTAAACATTTCCGTCATGTAATTACATGTGTTTTTTATCCAATCATCTGGTGGCACACAATACATGTGACTTCCTTCTGGATTCCCTCTTGCTATTGAGTCTACCGTATTTTGATTATTTGTAAAATATTCTCTACTAATCAATTTAAAGAATGCTTCTATTGATTCTTCCATTGTATGATATGAATTCCAATTTCCCTGTCCTCCGGCAGAAATACTAAACATATTATTTCCACCAATTTGAATATTTGTTCCTGCACTACTTTCGGTAATAGCTACTGCTGCTGCAAATACTGCATTTACATTATATTCTTCTTGGAATTGTAAAAAATATTCTGCATATTCTTGAAGTACTTGGTCACTAGGATACCATGAAAAAGCTAGTTTTAACGTTTCTAAGTCTTTTATAACAATTTCTTCTGGTGATTGAGTTGTATCTACTATATAATCGCTTCCTCCTGATGGTGTTAAACTACTTATTTGGAAAGCTGTAAAATCAAATTCTATTACACCATAATTTACATTAGTTGCTTTAAATATTAAATATTTTGTTAAGTCTACCATATTAGCTGTTCTTTCATTTTCAGCAAGCATTATAAATAAGTAATCCGGCCTTACTTTTCTATCCATTTTATGTTCATTATACAATTTTACAAAAGTACTTTCGTTTCCTTCTGTTGTTAAGTCTCCTGATTCATACTGATTACTTATTCTCCAAGTATCAATACTATCCCTTCTATAAATAGAATAGTAATCTTGAGCATCTTCTGAAACCCCACTCGCAACTAATTCCCATCCTGTTGTTGAATTATTTGTAGTTTCTGAAACTTGTCCTTTTATTGTTACTATTTTTGATTCTTCATCTCCTAAGTTAAGAACTTCTTCACTATAACTATTTTCTTGATAACTTTTCATAAACCAAGTTTTAACATATGTTATATCTATTGCTGTACTACATGTTTCTGTTACACTAGTTGATGATGATATATCTCTAACATATTCATTTTCTGAATTATCATCTATTCTTTCTTCTTGTACTGTTGTTGTAGTTTGTGTAGTTGTAACGTTATCTTGAAGTGCTATAACAATTTCAGTATCATTTATAACTGTGTCAGCCAAATCTATAGAAAATTCTTCATCATTTGTATCTATATAGAAAAATAATAAATACTCGTAAGGCATAATATATTTTTGTAAAGCTGTTTCTAAATTTATTGGTGCATTTTTTCTTAAAGTTAAAACTCCATCTGTTGAAGACCATGTCGCGGTTATTAAATTATTATCTTCATCTAAAGAGAATACCTCTAATGCCTCTAAATTTCCTTCTTCTATATATTGTTCAATTGTCTCTAGTGGTACATATTTTAAATTTCTTACAACAGAACTTATGCCTTCTGTCAAAGTTTCTTCTTCAGTTTCTGTTGAAGTATAACCATCATGTAGAGATTGTAAATATTTTTGGATTCCTTTTACTATTCCTTCTGCATATTTATCTACTCCACCATCTTTTATAATTTCTGCATCTTTATTTCCAGTAATATATCCACCTTGCGTAACAACTGAAGGAAAATCTGTTGTTGCTGCATTTTCTATTATTACTAAATTTCCACCTGTTCTATCTACATCTGTTCCTGCTTGTTTATTCTCCAGCCCCATTTCCTCTGAAATTGTTTCACTTAATATTTCTGCTAACTGTAATGATATTCCGTCTCCTTCCTTATAAATAACCTCTACTCCATTATCTGTTTCAGAAGAACTTGAATTAAAATATATTTGTATGCACAAATCCGGATTTGCCTCTCTTGTTAACTGTGCTCTTTCTTCAGGTTTAACTCCGCCTCTATTACTTGAGGTACTTCCTGTTTGTACAACTTTCACATTTGAAAATCTTTCTTCTATTAATTCTTGAACTTTTTCAGCTACTTCAATTGTTAAGTCTTCCTCTACTAATTCCCCTGATATTGCTCCTTTATCATCAGTATTATTACGTCCTGCCGCTATTGCAACTACATATTCATCTTTTTCTCCACCGATTTCTGTTTTCTTTTCTCTATCAGCATCGTCTCTTGATGAAACTGTAAAATTAGATTTTATACTTGCTTCTTTTGCATCTTCACTTGAGCCACTATTATCTGATAAATAATTTGCTCTTACATATACATTTTCTCCTTCATATTTTATTTCTACATATGTAATTATATTTCCTGATGCAAGATTAGTATTATTTTTATATGTTCCTGTATATTCTACTTGTGTTCCTTTAGCTATTGTTCTTACTCTTCCTGTATCATCCAATACTTCTTTCCAATATCCTGTATCTGAACCAGGATTTATTTCAGATTCTTCCTGTTCGTATATAGTAGCTCTTGCTCTTATCGTTAGTTTCTGTCCAGCTGACCAACTTTTTACAATTTCTTCATACCTTCCTACGCCTCCTGGATCTAATATATCACTTTCTACTAATGGTATAGAATCTTCTACCCCCGTATTTTTCATTTCTTCAATTTCTTTATCTGGCGTTGCTCTTCTTATTTTTACTGCTCCTTGAAATCCATCACTACCTTCGGGAACAACTCCTCCTAAATCTGGATATTGTGTAACCAATTCTGCTTTTATTATTTTCTTTAGCATTTCACTTGACTTTGGAAGATTGTGTACTCCTGTTGTCTCACTCATCTTTTTATTTATCTCCTCAATTTTTTCGTCAAAATTATCTACAAAATCTAAATAATATCCACCTTGCCCATCTTCCTTAATCTCTACCATTTCTTTTAAATTTTCTATTTCTAAATTTTCTATTATATAATTCGTTGTATCTTGTGACGTGAAAATTTCAACAGAAAAGTCGAAAACTGTTATTCCTAATAAAACTATTACAATAACAAGCGGTAATACTGGTGACGCTATTGTTGTAATTGCTTTTACTGCTCTTAATATATTTGTTTTTATTCCATTTTTCTTAACTCTTATTGGTTCCTGATTATTGTTTTCTTGATTATTGTTTTCTTGATTATCATTTTGATTCATTCTCTCACCTCTTTTCTTTTACAACTCAATACTTAACATACTACTTTCACCAATTTCCTTTTCTATATTAGTAAATTCAAGCCTCTCCATTTCTAAGCCATTTCTATATGTTGCATTAAATTTTATCTGAATTGTTTTTGCTTCTTTTGGTTCTAAAATCAAGTCTGTTTCATTATTTTCATACAAAAGAGCATATATATTATTTCCGTTTTCATCAACCAAATATGTACTATTTGGATTTTGTCTTGTATCTAATATTATTGTATCTTCCGTATTATTTTTCAAATTAATACTATAAACCTTTTCTTCCATATAATTATCCACTACTGTAACCTTAGCTGTTATCAAATCATTACTTGCTTCTTTATAAATATCTTCTCTGTATATATAATTATTTATATTAATTTTGAATAAATCTTCTTCTGGGACTATTGTTATGTATTCTTCAACATATTTTGAATTACTTCCTACACCTGTTGCCAATGGATTATCAAAAATTCGCACAAGATATACATACTTTTCATCATTAGTTGACCATGACTGAAAATCATATGATTTATTTCCTTCAAATTTTTCTCTATAATAAGAACTCTCAAATATTTCTTCAGATTGATACATTAAATTCTTACAATCTGATGATAATAAATTATAAGCCGCAACAGGGTTATGTTCTGTACAATATGTAAGGAATTCATCTAATATATTTCCAAATTGTTCTTTGAATACATCACTAACTTCTCCCCCTGAAGAAATACTTGTACTTTCATTAGTATAAGGAACAGCACTTCCGTGTTGTCCCTTCCTTTTCGTTATCTTTATTATTTTCTTCTTTTGCAAAACCATTTAATACTTGAATTAGTACTATTACAAATACTATCGCTAAAGTTATAGTCCATATTTTTAATCTATTCTGATAATAAAATTGTATATATCTATGCATATTTTCTCTCCTTTTTAGCTATTTCTTGGTCTGCCTCTTCCACTGCCTGTGTTTCCTGGAGTATTTGTCGTCCTTGGTGTTCTACTTTGAGTCATTTCTGGTTGATCAGAATTATTCGCATTACTATTACTTTGTTGATTTGGACTATTACTTGATTGTGTTAATCCAGAATGCTTTTTATAAAATTCTGTTCTACCATGTAATCCTGCAAATGTTTCCATAACTGCTCTTTGTTGATCTGTATTTGATATCATACTTTGTACTACGCCTTCCATAGATTGACGTTTCTTAGTATCTTCAATATAATCTTTAGTATATCCGTTTTTTTCTGCAAATGATGCTACATCCATAACATTTTCATGTGATTTTCCACCAACTTCTCCGTCATCTCTTTCCATTTCTAGTTTAAGTGCATTTTTTATCATATCATCGCTAGTAACACCTGCTTCTTTTAGATCAAATGCTGCATTCATAAAGTCTTTTTGAGAACCTTTGTATCCTAATTTTCCCATCATTTCTTCATACTTTTCTTTTTCTTTTTCATCTTTTAAAAATCTTGCTCTTGCTCTGCTATTCTCTCTTGCAATTTGTTGTTCTCTCGCATATTCTTTACCAAAACGTTCTTCATCAATTGCGGTTGCCATTTGGTCTAGCCTTTTTGGCACTTCTTGTCTAACTCCACTTGCAAGATTAACACCTGCACCAGTTACTCCAGTTCCTATTGCTGCTCCAATTCCTGCTCCTGTTGCTGCATATTGAAAGGCATTTGATGGTTTTCCAGTTGCTACTCCAATTGCTACTCCTAATCCTGCTCCTACTCCTCCTGCTACTACTCCTGGTATTGCAGGAGCAACTTTTCTTACTCCTCTAAAAAATCCTTTTCCTGCCGCTTTAACGCCTCTAATTGCAAGTCTTTTTCCGTATCCTTTCTTTTCTTCCAAAGATCCATTATTTTCTAAACTTCTTAAATTTTGCTCTTCTTCTTCAGCATTATTCTCTTCTCTTCCGTAGTTCTGCTGTGTTTTCTACTTCTGTACCTTCGTTTGCTACAAACTCATTATAAGATGTATCTTCCCAAGGTTTATAATCTGGATCATAATCGTCTGTATATGGATTAAAGTATTCTCCATATACATTTTGATCAAATCCTTCTTGATTATATTTTTTTATTGCATCTTCCTTACGTTTCATTTCTTCTTCTTCATTTAGATCACTATCTGCTTGTGGTAATTCTTGCGTTCTTGTTGTATCACTTTCTGTTTCTTGCTCACTACTTCCTCTATTTTGTGAATCACCTTGGAAACTTCCTAATGTTGGTCTATTAGGTGTTCTAATTTTTGTTTTTTCATTATTATCATTTGAGCTACTATTTCCTCCTGAATTTCCACTTTTTGAACCCTTTCCAATACGTCCTCTAGCAGCATTTAATGCTTGCATAGCAACTGCTCCTCCTGCAAATGATCCAAAATCTCCTGTTGATTCCGCTCTATCCAATCCGAACATTTTCTTTATGAATTTCTCTGCTGGTATTAAAAATCCTATTGCTACAATAGCATATAACGGGTTCTTTGCTACTAATTCCATTGCTGAACCAACAAATACAGTATAAAGTATTAAATGTACTGGCTGAATAATTACATTCATTGTATATTCTTTAATCCACATATTAAATGCCTGAGCTTTTCCATCTCCTGCTTTATCTATTGGATATGTTAATGCTACTAATGGCGCAATCATTGTAAAAAATGCTGTATATAAAAACCTTTTAAAATATATAAATGTAAATCTAAATGTATATACTACTAATACTATGTACATAATTGTATATGCTGCTGCTTCCATAGCTTCCGTTTTTTGTGCTTGAAATCTTATAAGTCCAATTAAATTTGTTCTAAACATTTTTCCATCACTTACTTCAACTATAAATCCATCATTTACAGTTGTAGAAAAAAGTTCTGTTGCTTTATCTGTTAGCATTAATATTGCTGACATTATAAAATGTATTATAAAAACTAAACATAAAGCAACTACCCAGTTTTTTAAAGATTCTTTATACTTTGCTTTATCATCAGCTGCAGAACTTATCATTATTCTAATACCTAAATATATTAATACTGATAGAAGTCCAACTATTGCTATATTTCTAAAAGAAATATACCATGAAGAAATTACTTCTCTTAAATCACTTGCTGCTGATTGACTTGCTTCCTCTGCTGACTCTTCATATTGAGTATCGCCACTTACTACTGCTGATGTATATTGATTAGGATGTAAGAAATTAATATCTAAAACAGCAATATTATTTGCAAATATATTTTCTGGTGAAAATAGCATATTTGGTATTTGATAAGATTCACCTATTCCCAATCCTAAAAATGTTAAGTCAACCTCATCTTCATTAATTTCTATTCTTGGTGTATCTGCATCATCCAAATTTTCACTTAACCATGAACCACTATCTGGATCTAAATTTCGATCATCCTTACTTATCAGAGCTGATGTGAATCCATCAGTACCAAGCATAAATTGATTCAGTGTTGCCATACCAATATCTCCAATGGATGCTATAAGTTTCACAAGTTCTTTTAGTAATGTTCCTCCTATATCTTCCCAAATAAAACCATGCGACTTTATTGGTACTGTAAATGACACCACTAAAATAATACACAGTGATACTATTATTTTCTTTATGAGAGTATTTTTAGTAATTATTTTCATTTTTGCCTCCTTGTGCTTTATACTTTGCCTGTTCTCTTTCTTTGTTTTACTATATTATTTAAGTTTGTTTCTACAAATTCAAATTCTTTTGCAGTAGGTGTTATTTGTAAAATAGCTGTATCTGATCCAACTTTCAATAATCCCTCTCCTTTTAAACATGTAATTAAGAAATTTGCTTCCCCATTACTCAATTTAAATACTGACTTTAAGTATTCTATTTCTGATTTATCTTGTGCTAAAAATAATTTTGTATCAGATGACGTCAATACAGCCTGTGCCTCTGGTTTCTCATAAAAATCTTGGAATCTTTGTGACACAATTGCAAGTGATACATTTCTTTTTCTTGCACGTCTTGCCATAGTATTTAAAAAGTCAACTGCTTCTGGATAAGGTAATAACATCCATGCTTCATCTACAAGTACTCTTTTCTTTTTTGCTTTTGTTCTATCCTCACTATTTTTCTTTACATATTTTTCCCAAATCCATGATAATAAAATCTGTTGAGCAAGTGGTCTTGCAAAACGTTCCTCTAATTGAGAAATGTCCAAATTTATAAATGGTACATCATCTAATAATTCAAATGTAGATTGTCCATCAAAATATGCCATTTGTCCATTATACTCTCTTATGTATTGTTTCATAACTTTTAATAAATAGCTATAATGAAATTGGTAATCTGAATTTTTATTTTCTGCCGCTTTATTTTGTAGTCTTCTATACCAACTTCCTATTGTAGGCATGTCTTTTTTATCTTTATATAATTTATCTCCTGTTTGAAAATTGTTTCCTGATTTATATATACTTGTAGGATTACTTGTAATTCCTATAGCCGCATACTCTTCAGCTACTGTTTCTGCTATCAATTGTTTTGTTAATTCATTTACTTCATCACTTCTTGTACTACCTTTTGCCATTGTAACTAATGCTTGTGTTACGTCTTCTACTTTATTTTCAACATTAATAAGTTTTCTTTCTCTTCCAGTTATTGCATCTTTTACTGTTTCTGGCTCTATATCAAATAGGTTTATTACTGTACTTGAATTTGGACTTAGCACTACATTTACGCCACCTAAACTTTCTGCAACTATTGAATATTCACCTTCAGCATCTAAAGCTAAACTTTCAATTCCCATAAGAACTGATGATCTTGATATTAATGTTTTCATTGTTACTGACTTACCAGCACCTGATTTAGCAAATATAACCATATTGTAGTTTGTTAATGATGGGTGGAAATTATCAAAGAGTATTGGCGTTCCTGTTTGCTTATTAAATCCTAATGGTACTCCTGATGAGTGTCCAACTTCTGATGTAGTAAATGGGAAAACTGTTCCCATTGATCTACTGTCAAAAGAATGTGATCTTTTTAATTTATCTTGCATTAATGGTAAACTTGACTGGAATGCTTCTTCTTGCATTGCCCAAGCACTTTTTACTCCAACTAAAGATTTTGACATTTCAGCTGATAACATTTTAGTTAATGCATCTAAATCTTCTAAGTTATAAGCAAACAATGTTGATATTATTGATGCTTCGTACATTTTGTTAAATCCCGCTGCTATTTCATCACGTAGTTGTTCTGCTTCAAATCTTTTTTGTGTTAATGTACTTTCTCTATTTATATTTCCTCTGTCTGCTGCAACAATTCTCTCTGTTTCAAGCTCATTTATTACTTTATTTAATTCGTTTTGAGATCTCGCCTCAGAAATCGGAGTAATATATATAGATGTATTTATATCTCCAAAAAAGTATAAATCCCTAAATAATTCTGGAAAAGTACACATACGTGGTAATGTTGAAATAAAGAAACTTCTCGCATATCTTTTTACATTAGAAATTATCTCTAAATGATCTATTTTTGAAGCGTCAATTCCTGATGGTGCTATTAATTCTTTTATTGTCTTTGCTCTTAAAAAAGCAGTTTCTTCATTATTTCTATACTGTCTTTCTCTTTCTTCCTCTAGTTGCTTTTTCTTTGACTTTCTCATCGGTTTTCTCTCCTTTCTCTTCTTTTTGTATTTCCTCTATAGCTTTTTGTGCAACATCTCCTCCTATATATTCTCTATTTTGATCTAATACCATTTGAGCCATTTTGCTTATTAATTCTTCCATACTATTTTCTCTTTCCTCTGCTATTTGTTGAGGTCTTGATTTTACCTTATCTATTGTTTCATTTGCTAGTTCTATTGCTTTTTGATTTACTATTTCATCCAATGCTTTTATTTTTTTCTCATATACATCCGGTGCTGTTGAATATAATTCATCATATCCAGCTCTTATTGCTTTTTCTATTCCAAATGTTTCTGACTCATCTCTGTTATATGCTACATATAATAATTCCACTAATTCTTCTGATGATAATATTTTTCCTGTTATGGAAGATGCTGTTAATGTCCTTATAATTGATTGTGACTTAGTATATAACTCTGAAAATGCCATATTTTTAATTTCTTCATAATCATAATGACTATCTTCAGATTCTTCTGGAAAATATGGAACTATTATATAATAATTTTTATTCAATATGTTTTTATTCAAACTCATTTTTTCCGTATTATTTATTAAATCTTTTCCATATTCTAATAGATTTTTTTGTTTTGTTAATTCATAAAATTCTCTATCTAAATCGTTTTGATTATATGTCTCTGATGCTCGCATTTGATTGTATCTAAGTAACATTTGATTATATTTATCTTCTACTAATTTTACTTTAGATTTATAACCATCAATACTTTTTCCAAGGTTTATTGTTCTCGTTTGAATATAAATTTGTATAGGATGTCTCAAAGTATTCAAAAATTGTTGAAATCCTTCCTCTACTGCAATTTTTTCTGGTTGTGACATTAAATCATAATTTATTCCTTGACATTCTACAACCATTAAAAACCTTCTTCCTTTTTTCTGAACTATCATATTGTCCTCTATTTTATCAAATTCCATAAAATCCATTATTGACTTTTTAGTATACATGTTATTTACTGTTGGAGTCTTTAAATTCTCTTTTTTTCCTTTTTTACTACTGTCAGATATTATCATATCATCATTTGTTCTTTTACTACTATTACCACTTTTTAATTTTAAAAATATAAATATAGCTAGTAAAACAAATAATATAAATACCATAACTCCTAAAACGATTCCTAAAACTTGCGAAATTTCATTATTTGTCACCTTTATTCCCTCCTTTTTCTTCAGTGTCTGGTTCGTATACATAAATTCTGTTTTTTTGCATTTTAAACTTTATTCCTCTTCTTATTACATCATCTATGTTTTCTCCTCCTGTTTTTTTAGTTATTTCAAATGCATTCGTTGTAGGCATTTTGAATGTTGCAATTGAAAAACCAACTAATCCTAGCAAAACAATTGCAATTATTCCTACTACAGAAATCCCTATAGCTGAAAATATTAAATAAAAAGGCAATCCAACAGCTACTCCTATTGCCGTATATATTAATGCTTTTGTTGAAAAAACAAATAATATCCTTCCTTCTCCTTTTACATCTCTTGGTAAATTATAAGTTGCCACATGCATTTCCTCCTTTGTTATAAAATACACTTCCACTTATTTATAATTATAACAAAAAATCAGCAATTTGTAACGTTTTTATACAATTTTTTTCATTTTTTTGTATTTTTAATGTTTTTGTAACACCTTTGTAATGTTAATGTAATAAAAACTTATGTTTTTCACAGATTTAATAAAAAATTTTTCTCATTTTTATTTGCTAAAAAAGAACATGTATTTACAAAAAACACATGCTCTTTTTCATTTTTTCTTTATTTTCTAATATTATGATTGTACACCTGTGAAGAATTGGTAAATAACTTGTGCAAATGCTGATGCTGCAAATATAAGTGCTGCACCTACTACGTAAGGTATAAAAGTCTTTTTGTATTCTGCTTTTTCTTCTGCACTTCCCATCATGTATTTAATACCTAAAACAATTAATACTATAACTGATAATACTACACCAACTGTTTGTAATATACCTACTATACTTTCACCAACTGTTTGTATTTCTGTTGTACCATTTACTGTTGTATTTGCTTGTATTTCACCTGGTGAAAGTGCAAATGAAGATATTGCAACAGTTACTATCATAATTACCATTACCAATGTTGTAAGTATTTTTACCATTTTTTTACTCATATCCTTTTCCTCCTTTACTTTTTATTTATCATAAGTCTAAAAACTTTAAAAACACTATTATCGACAATATCATATTAATTATAACATTGTTTTCTTATTTTTTCAATAGTCTAAACTTTTTAATTTAAATTTTGTGATAAAGTATATATAAGTTGTGGTATTAAACTACCTGTAAATAATAGGAATGCACCAATTATATATGGTTTTAGAGACTCTTTATAGTCTGCTTTTTCTTCTGCACTTCCCATCATGAATTTTATTCCTATTGCTACTAATATAACAACTGATAATACCGTACCTATAATTCTTATTGCTCCAACAATTATTCCTGCTATTTCATTAACTCTGGTCGAACCTTGAGGATTTTGTGCATAACTGTTTAAATCCCCTAATCCAGAAGTTCCACTACTACTTTGTACTCCTCCTCCGAGAATCCACTCTTGCATAATTTGTAGTTGTAGCAGAACAAATTAATGCAAAAATTATTATGCAAAAAATAATTTTTATAATTACATTCCTTGTAAAATAGTTACTACTAGTTTCCATATCGCAAAACCTCCAAATACAACTACACAACCTACTGCATACGCAATTAGGGTTTTCTTAGTTGTTGCTCTTTCTTCTACACTTGATGCCATAAATTTAATTCCTAATATTCCTCCCATTATTACAGCTACTGCTACACCTACTGAAAGCATTATATTGTAAAAATTATTAGAAAATTCTTGCAATGCAGACTCTTTATATTGTATTGTTCCTCCTGATGAATTTACGAAATCATCTGCATCATTCATCATATCATCGAGACTTGCAGAACTTCCATTTTGTGCATTAGTGTTTCTTCTTGGTTGTTGATATATTGGGTGATCTGAGTCTCCTGTTCTCATTTCTTCTTGCAACTCTTCTGCCTTTTCTTCTGCATCATCTATTATGTCACTAGGACTGCCTTCACTTCCTTCATGATTTTTTAAATGTCTATATATGTCTCCATATTCTCCCAATTCTCCAACTGTAGTTTCATTTACTCCAAAATCTTCAAGCTTTTTCATCCAGCTGTCTATAACTTCACTTGATTCTTCTATTTTAACACTTGAGTCTTTATAATATTTTTCCATATATACTTGTATTTCCGCTATATTATAATCCATCTTTTCTTCATCTGAATCACTTTTATCAACTTCTACAACTGTTTCTAATCCAGATGTAGCAGCATAAGTAAAACTTTCAAAAGAAAGTATTATGAAAAAAATTAATATTGCACCTATTATCGTTTTTAATTTCATATTAGTTTCTCTCATATTAGTTCCTCCTTCCTGCAGTATTTATTCTTTATATCTATTATAGCTTATTTCATGATTTTTTTCAAATTGTATTAAAAATTTAATATAAATATAATATTTTTGTAATATATTTTTTGTTTTTTCTTTTAAAAATAATTAATGTGAGAATTATGATTTTACTCAAAATTCTCACATATAATGCTTTTAAACACTTTACTTAGCAAGTGTTATCAGAAGGTTTTTATCAAATCTGAAAGAAATCTAAGCTCTATTCCAGTTCCATCATCCATAACTATTACTTCCCAACCTAATTCTTGTAATTTTGAAAATGCCGGAGTTAAAAGGTTAGGAAAATAATAAACATAAATAGGTATTTTAGGAGAAATCCTAAATCTCAAATTTTTCAAAGTAGAAAGTAAGCAAAAATCAAGTGCTTCTTTTTCTAAATCTATTGGTTCTTGTAATAAATAATGTACCTGCCTTAAAACAGCTTGAGGTGTAATAATTTCTCCTTGGCAAACATTTTCATCTTTTACATGTACCGGAAAAATAAGTTGATAATCAAAACCTCGATACTCAAGCTCCCAATCTGCTTCTGTAAGATTTTTCCATGCTTCAGCTGTCAAACCAAAAAACATAGTTTTCAAAATCAATTCTGGCTTCTTGTTTTTTAAAAACTTTTGCCTTTGGGAAAAATCCATATTCCAACGTGTAAGTTCTGAAAGGATAGATAGATTTATTTCATCTATTTGAATTGCTCCTGCATCCAATCCTTCTTTATTTTCCTTAATCTTTCTAATTGCTTGCTCTGCTGATAGCATTTCAAAAGAATTCACCATAACCTCCAACTGATATGTCTTTTTTCTTCCTATAGTTTAGCTCTAATAAAACCTCCTATCAACTTTGTTATACATATGTCATTTTATCATAATTTATATATCTTTTGCAAATTTAACAAAACTCAAAATAAAATCAAAAACATTATCACATTGCATAAAAATTGCATGAAAAAAATAATATAAAGCTATATTTACTTTATATTATTTTCGAAAACATTTTATTTCAATTAATAATTTATTTTCCGATATTCGTAATTTATTCTTTGTTTTTATTCTATAATATGCCATTTCTTCTTTTTGAATTTAATTTTTTGTTCCATCATATACTAATACTTCTTCTAAATCTTCTCCTTCTAATAAAGAGCCTTCTATACTTCCAGTTGTTATAATATCTATCTCTTTTTCTAATGCTTCTTCTAATGCGAATTTTACTTCTACTATCTTAAATCCCTCTGATACATCTTCTGTTCTAACTATAATATCTATATCACTATTCTTTTTTTGCTTTTTCTTAGCATAAGAACCAAATACCCATATGTACATTAGATTATATTTTTTAGCTACTGGCTTTACTTTTTCACTAATTTTTTCTAATTCAGACATATTTCTCATCTCCTAATATTTTTTTGCAGAATTCTTTTATTTTGTCTGTTTCTTTATCAGCTACATTCCACAAAATTAATTTATCTATTGTCTCATAATTATGTACTACTATATCTCTCATTCCCGCTATATTTCTCCATGGTATTTCATCATGCTCATTTCTAAATTCTATTGGTAATCTTTTTACTAATTCTCCAATTTGAGTTACCGGTGTTAAAATTGCATTTTGATATATAATATTATTTTCAAATTTTTTATAATCATTTCCAAAATGTTTTTTTGTTTCTGTTATACTATTACAATGTTTTATAATAGTCATTAATATTTTTCTTGTTCTTTCAATCATATTTTTTCACCTTCTCATTTTATTTTGTATTATTAATATTATAACAAATTAAAAATTATTTTACTATAAAATATCGTAATTTTTAAAATCACGATATTTTCACGATATATATTTCATCTTAATTGATTTTATCTCTTTTCATATATGAAAAATATTTAATTTTTATTTTAATCAAAAAAATGATATAAAATAAAAATTTACTTTATATCATTTTATGGCGTAGGTGAGAGGGTTCGAACCTCCGCGCCGATTGCTCGACCTAGCAGTTTAGCAAACTGCCCCCTTCACCACTTGGGTACACCTACATATAAAATTAATTTTTATTCTATTGCATTACTTTTAAAAATAAAACCCTTGTAAGTAATGACATATCAATATTACAAGGTTTTATTGTTTTGGCGGAGAGGGTGGGATTCGAACCCACGGTACGCTATTAACGCACGCCAATTTTCAAGACTGGTGCCATAAACCAACTCGACCACCTCTCCATGTCTTGCGGACAATTTATATATTAACATATTTGAATAGTTCTTGTCAAGACATTTTTGAAATTTATTTTTAGGTTTATATTTACTTTTGTCTTTTTTCTATTTCTACTATTATAACCAAAATATATTAAATTATAATAATATTTTAATCTATAATAATAAAAGCCAAAATATCTAACCATATTTTAGCTCCTATTACTTTTTTATTATCTCTCTTTTTTATAACTCTTAATAGCTCTATCTATTGCAATTTTTTCCTCTTCAGATAAAGTATATTTAGATTTGCCACCTTCTATAGGCTTAGCATAGATATTAGACATCTCTCTTGAATAAATACCATTAAAAATAACACCATTATCATGTTCATCAAGTAGAGCAAGAGTAAAACTTAAGTCACTTCCTGTATCCTGAAATGCACTATACCTATATATACCAACTTTTTGCACACAATTTTCTAAATCTTTATCTAATAAATTAATCTGATTTAAAATTTCAGCATTTTGCTTTTCAACTCTTTCAACTCTATACATATAATTTTCTAAATCTTCTTGTAAATCTTTTCCATCACCGAAGTTTTAACATAAATTTCTTATATCTTTTATTTAAACTTATCACTTTTCCAATTAAAATTATAAAAGATATAAATAAAATCACTATAATAGAACTTAATATAAGTATAATATTATTAATTCCTAAACTATCTATTAAATTTTCCATCCTATCACCTTTTCAAATTAATAATGATTTATTAAACCTAAAATTCTCTCCAAGTCATCATTTGATGTATATTCAATAATAATTTTTCCACGCCTTTTTCCTGGATCTAATTTAACTTTTGAACCAAAAAATCCTTGGAAAGTCTCTTCTATATTTTTAAACAAAACATGTCTTCTATTTTCTTCTTCTTTACTCATATTTATTTTAGCCTTATTTTCCATTTGTCGTACAGTAGTTCCTCTTTCAAGCATATGAATAGCTGCTTGATATTGTTTATCTGGATCTGTTATAGCAAGAAGAGCTTTACAATGTCCTTCTGTTATCTTTCCTTCCCTTACCATCTCTAATACTCTTGGATCTAAATTTAAAACTCTTGCCCAGTTTGCAATTGTGCTTCTTGCTTTTCCTAATTTTTTAGCAACTTCTTCTTGAGACATACCATAATTATCCATTAAAGTTTTAATACCATTTGCCTTTTCAATAGGATTTAAATCCTCTCTTTGCATATTTTCTATTAAAGAAATTTCTGCATTTATTTTTTCATCATCATCTCTAATGATTGCAGGAATTTCTGTTAAACCTGCTATCTTAGAAGCCCTCCATCTTCTTTCACCTGCTACTATACTATAATAGTCATCTTTTTTGGTAACAACAATTGGCTGAATTAATCCATATTCCTTAATAGAACCTGCAAGTTCTTCCAATGCTTCTTGATCAAAATTTTTTCTTGCCTGATTTCTATTAGGTTCAACTTCATTTATCTTTAAATTTCTTAAAGTATCATTTTCTCTCATTTGCTCTTCTTCTGGTACAGGTCCAAATAGAGCATCCAATCCTTTTCCTAAACCTGTCATCTTTGCCATTTTATTTATTCCCCCTATCTTTAAATTTTATTCTTGCATATGTTTTGCTTTCTTTTCTTCTTCATTATTTTTCAAAAACTCTTTAGCAAACTTAACATAACTTTTCGCTCCTTTAGAACGTGGATCGTACTCTGTAATAGGCATGCCATAACTAGGAGCTTCACTTAATCTTACATTTCTTGGTATAACTGTTTTATACACTTTATTTTCAAAATATTTCTTAACTTCTTTAACAACTTGATTAGAAAGATTTGTTCTAATATCATACATTGTAAGTAATGCACCTTCAATAGTAATTTCTTTATTTAAATGTTTTTTTACTAAATTAATAGTATTAAGTAGTTGTCCCAATCCCTCTAATGCAAAATACTCACATTGTACTGGTATCAAAACACTATTTGAAGCAGTAAAGGAATTTAATGTAACTAACCCCAAAGAAGGTGGACAGTCTATCAATATATAATCAAATTTATCTTTGATTATGTCAACTTTTTCTTTTAATCTTTGCTCTCTTGACATCATAGACACAAGTTCTACCTCTGCACCTGCTAAATCCATATTAGCAGGACAAACTTTCAAGTTTTTAATTATCGTCTTTTGCATTGCTTCTTCTAAAGAAGTATCATTCACTAAAATATCATAAGTAGATGGTTCTAAATCTTTATCTAATCCTAAACCACTTGTTGCATTACCTTGAGGATCTGCATCGATTAACAATACTTTTTTCCCTCTTTTAGCTAATATAGTTGCTAAATTTACTGTTGTGGTGGTCTTTCCCACTCCACCTTTTTGATTTGCTACTGAAATAATTTTTCCCAATTTTAATGCCTCCATTTTTAGTTAATATTTATAAATATGTTTTATTTTTTATACATTACCATTGTATATAAATGTCAAAAAAAAGTCAATAAAAATTTAACATTTTTTTGACTTTTTTAGTAATTTTCATATTCTATTATAATGCATCCATTTTTCATTCTTTGTAGAGTTTAAATATATAATTATGTAATAGGCTCTTTTGCTGGTGTTCCAGGTTTTCTTGGAAATTTATTAGGAGTATTTTTCAGTTTTTTAATTAAAATAATACTTCTTCCCAAATCACTTTTTGGCAACTTAAATACCTCTTTATTTTCTAAAACTCCTCCTAATATTTTAATAGCATTTTTTGCACTATTCAATTCTTCTTCTATCTCAACACCTTTCATGCAAATGCACTTACCATTAACTTTAAGAAACGGTAATAGATATTCTGCTAATGTAGACAAGTTAGCAACAGCTCTTGACGTAGAAACAGAGAATTTTTCTCTATACGCTTTATTCTTTCCTAACTCTTCTGCTCTTCCATGTATTGCTTCTATGTCTTTCAAATTTAATTCATTAATTACTTCATTTAAAAAATTTATTCTCTTATTTAAAGAATCCAATAATGTAACTTTAATATTATTTCTACAAATCTTTAAGGGTATACCTGGAAAACCAGCTCCAGTTCCTACATCAATTACATTTGCTCCATCTTCTATATATTTAGATATAGTTAATGAGTCTATAAAATGTTTTAATATTATTTCTTTTGGTTCAATTATTGCTGTTAAGTTTATTCTTTTATTCCACTCAATTAACAAATTCATATATGTATAGAATTTTTTAATCTGTTCTTGTTTCAACTCTAACTCTAAATCTTTTAAATAATTATTAAATACTAAAGTAAACTCTTCTAATTCCATATTTTTTCCTTTCAGTCGTTTTTGGTCGGGGTAAAAAACGACTTTTTTATTTATTGTTTTTTTGTTGTAAATATACTAAAAGCACTGATACATCTGCTGGTGATACTCCTGATATTCTTGATGCTTGTCCAATAGAGTGTGGTTTGAATTTATTTAACTTTTGCCTTGCTTCCAAACTAATTCCTTTTAATTCTTCATAATTTATGTCTTCTGGTAGTATTTTTGTCTCTAATTTTTTAAATTTAGCTACTTGTTCTTCTTGTAATTTTATATATCCTTCATATTTTATTTGTATTTCTACTTCTTCTTTTTCTTGTCTTGATAAAGTTGGTCTATCTGGATCTATTTCTTTTAACATTTCATAGTCTAATTCTGTACGTTTCAATAGTTCACTCATCTTTGTACCATTTGTAAGTATTGATGTTCCTGCTCTTTCTAGTAAATTATTTACCTTTTTTTCTGGTTTAACTACTAATTTTTTCAGTCTTTCTATTTCTTTTTCTATATTTTGTTTTTTGTTCAAAAATTTTTGATATCTTTCATCTGAAATTAATCCTATTTCATGGCCAATAGGTGTTAATCTAAGGTCTGCATTATCTTGCCTTAAAAGTAACCTATATTCAGCTCTTGATGTCATCATTCGATATGGTTCATTTGTTCCTTTAGTAACAATATCATCTATTAAAACTCCTATATATGCTTCACTTCTATCTAAAATTATAGGATCTTTTCCATCTATTTTTCTTGATGCATTTATTCCTGCAATTAAACCTTGCCCTGCTGCTTCTTCATAACCCGATGTTCCATTTATTTGACCAGCCATAAACAATCCATCTATTCCTTTATATTCTAAGGATAATTTTAAATTTGATGGATCTATACAATCATATTCAATAGCATATGCAGGTCTTGTGAACTCTGCATGCTCTAAGCCTGGAATTGTATGATATAAGGCAATTTGTACATCTTCCGGCAATGATGAACTCATTCCTTGAATATACATTTCTTCAGTATCTAATCCTACTGGTTCTACAAACGCTTGATGCCTTGGTTTATCGCTAAACCTTACAACTTTATCTTCAATTGATGGACAATATCTTGGACCAGTTCCTTCTATTACTCCTGCAAATAATGGTGATCTATCTAAATTCTTTCTAATTATTTCATGTGTTTTTTCATTTGTATATGTCAAATAGCAATCTACTTGTTCAAATTCTTTCGGTTCATTTTCAAATGAAAATGCTTCTATTCCTTGGTCTCCTTTCTGAACTTCCATTTTGCTAAAATCAATACTTCTTCTATTTATCCTTGCAGGTGTTCCTGTTTTAAATCTAATCAAATCTATTCCTAATTTTTTTAATGATTCAGATAGTTTATTAGCTGCTGCTACTCCGTCTGGTCCACTTTCTTTTGAATATTCTCCTATAAATATTTTCCCTTTTAAATATGTTCCTGTTGCCACTATTATTGTTTTTACTAAATAAATTGCTCCCAAATCTGTTTTTAATCCTTTTACTTTTCCATCCTCGACAAATATATGAACAATTTCCGCTTGTTTTACTTCTAAGTTTACTTGTTTCTCCAATGTATGCTTCATTTCTGCTTGATATTTTTTTCTATCAGCTTGAGCTCTTAAAGAATGTACTGCTGGTCCTTTTGAAGTATTTAACATTTTTATTTGAATCATTGTTTTATCTATATTTTTCCCCATCTCTCCACCAAGAGCATCAATTTCCCTTACCAGATGTCCTTTAGAGCTACCTCCAATATGTGGATTACATGGCATATTTGCTATTGCTTCTAAGCTAATTGAAAATATTAATGTTTTCTTTCCAAGTCTTGCAGCAGCTAGTCCAGCTTCACATCCTGCATGACCAGCACCTATTACTGCAACATCATATTCTCCTGCTAAATATTCTCCTTTTTCTATTTGCATTTCTTACTTCCTTTCCATTTTTTAATTCCGCATGAAACCAAAATATTGCATTTTTTATTTTCTCCATAAAACTTGCTGTTTTAGTTATACTTTTTTATTTTTTGTTTGTTTAACGTACTCATTTTTCAATGTTTTATCTACTTTGTCGAATTTTGTCGAACGTTTTTGTAAAGTTTTACACTTGATAGATGTTTTATGTAGATTAAGTGATTGTTGGACATTTGCTCATTATTATCTTAACTTATTTAATGTATTTTTCCATTAAAGTAGTAAAACCTTGTGCTTTATTTGGCCTCAAAATAAATTCTAACGTCTTTTTTTGCTTTTTTAATATAATTTCATTTCTGCTGTTTAAAAATCCTTTATTTTTTATTTTAATCCTTCTATTTTCCTAAACAGAATTTAGAAAAAATTTCATCTATTATATCATCTGTTGCAATTTCACCAGTGATCGTTCCTAAATCTTCTAAAATGTCTTTTATAAATATTGCAATAATGTCTAATGGCATTTTCTGTTTTAACGCTTCTTTTGCTTTTTTTACATTTTCATTCGCTTTATTTATTAAATTTTTATGCCTCAAATTTGTAATAACTATTTCGTGATCTAAATTTATTTCATTTAGATTAAATAATTTGCTAATTTCGTCATAAAGCCCTTCTATTCCTTTTTTATTTAACGCAGAGATATTGATTATTGATTCACTTGCTTTTTTTAATCTAACGTCATTCTCATTGGTTTTAGATGGTAAATCGCTTTTATTTAAAACTATTATTGTTTTCTTATCTTTTATTAAATCTAATATTTCCATATCTTCTTTTGTTAATTCTTCAGATGAGTCAAATATGGCAATTACTAGTTCTGCCTCCTTTGTCATTTCTTTTGTTTTTTCAATTCCTATTTTTTCAACTTCGTCTTTTGCCTTTCTAATTCCTGCTGTGTCAACTAATTTTAAAGGTATTCCGTTTATAGTAACAAATTCTTCAATAGTGTCTCTTGTTGTTCCTTCAAATTCTGTTACAATTGCCCTATCTTCTTTTAAAATTGCATTTAAAAGTGATGATTTTCCTGCATTTGGCCTTCCTACTATTACAGTTTTTATTCCTTCTTTTATTATTTTCCCATTATCAAAACTTTTTTCTAATTTTTCTAATTTATCTTGTACACTAATTAGCATATCCTCTACTTGCTTATTTGTCACATCTTCCACATCATATTCTGGATAATCTATAACAACTTCAATATTTACCATTACATCCATAATTTCTTTTTTGATTTCTGCTATTTTCTCTGATAAAAAACCTTCTAATTGCTTTATTCCTGTTTTTGCTTCACGTTCTGATTTAGCATTAATAATATCAATTACAGATTCTGCTTGTAATAAATCTATTCTTCCATTTATAAAAGCTCTTTTGGTGAATTCGCCCGGTTCCGCAAGTTCCGCTCCATTTTTTAAACACATTTCTAATATCTTTTTTACTATTACATTTCCTCCATGTGAATTTATTTCACACATATTTTCGGTTGTATAACTTTTCGGTGATTTAAAATAAGATACTAATACTTCATCTATAATTTCTCCATTTTCTACAATATTTCCATATTTTATTGTATATCCTTTTATATTTTCTATATCTTGTTTGTTCTTTGGTATAAATATTTTATCTAAAACATTAAAGCAATTTTCTCCGCTCATTCTTATTATACCAATTCCTCCAATTCCGAGGAGCCGTAGAGATTGAAGCTATTGTACTCATGTTTTTTTCCTCCATTTTTTCTTTAATATTTTTATATATATGTAAATATTTGTTTAAATATTTACTCATTGCTAATATTTTTATATATAACATGTATTTTTAAAAATTGCAAGCAAAAAAATTATATTTTACAAAAAAAGTCAAAGATAGAATTTACGTATCCTTTGTAAAATCTGACCTTTGACCTCTGATTTTATTTTTTTATTTTATTTTTTTAGTGATATTACTATCCTTCTATATGGCTCTTCCCCAATACTAGTTGTGTCTATTTTAGAATTGCTTTGTAATTTGCTATGTATTATTTTTCTTTCATATGCTTGCATTGGTTCTAATTTAACTGGTTTTCTTGTTTTCATAACCGTTCTTGCAACTTTTTCTGCTAAATCTTCTAATGTTTTTTCTCTTTTAGCTTTATATCCTTCTATGTCAAGAATAACTCTTACTCTATTTTCTATTCCTTTACCTGCAATTGATGATAAAATGTTTTGCATTGCATATAATGTCTCTCCTCTATACCCTATAAGAAATCCTAATTTTTCACTGTTTATCTCTACAAATATTGCGCTTTTATCTTTTTTTATATTATATGTTGTATTTTCAGGTAAATTTACTTTTAATTCTTCTAAAAATATTTTTACATTTTCTTCTGCTTTCTCTTGCTCTTCTTCTGATAAAATAATTTCTTTTTTAGGTTTTATTTCAGCTTTCTTTTCTTCTATTTCATCTTTTAATGTCATTTCTATTTTTACTACTCTTGGTGCTAAAATGCTGAAAAAGCTTCTTTTATCTTCACTTTCTAAAACTTTTATATCTACCATTTTTCTGCTTACATTTAATTCTTTTAACCCTTTTTCTATAGCTTCATTTGTTGTTTTTCCTTCAGAAATGATTGTTTTGCCCATTTTCTCCGTTCCTCCCTTTATTTTATCACTTTATTCAAAATTAGTCTTTCCAAAATCATAAGTATATTACTTATTAACCAATATAAAGCAAGTCCCAAAGGTGCGATAAATGCAATTGAAATAGACATTATAGGCATCATCCAAGACATCATCTTATTTGTCTGCATAACAGCATCCATTTCATTGTTTTCATTTTCTGTTGGTACTAATTCTTTTCCTGTTGTTCCATCTATTTTTACTTCTTTTTCTTCTTTTTTCATATTTTTAGATTGCATTGTTGTTGTCATTCTTATAGAGATAAAAGAAGATAAAATGTATAATATTGGAATTATATATACTGTATAATCAGTCATATTTTGTTGTGGTATTTTACTTAAGTCTAATCCTAGAAAATTCATTTCTATATCTAATTTTTCGATGTTTTCGTCCTCTGGATTATTTTCTTTTAACCAGTTTGCTTCTCTTATTACATCAATTTCCGGATAAACTTGACTTACAGCCTTACCATTTTCTTGTAATTGTTGTACATAATGATTAATACTTTCTTGTGGTACTTTTTGCATAAATGTTAATGGACTTCTTACCAAGTAAAATACTGATAATAACAAAAGTAATTGAACTATAGCTGTTAGACAACCACTAAAAGGACTCATATTTTCTGATTTGTATAAATTCATCATTTCTTGATTCATTTTTTCTGGGTCAGTTTTATATTTAAACTGAATTACTTTCATTTTTTCTTGTAATTCAGTACTTTTCTTCAATGTTCTTTGTTGTTTTATTGAAAGTGGTAGTAATAATAATTTTATTATTACAGTAAATAAAATTATTGCTATACCATAGTTATTTATCAGTTGATATAAAAACTGTAATAAATACCCAAAAATATTAGCAAAGAATTCAAACATCTATTCTTTTCCCCCTATTTTTTATTTTAATGGGTCATATCCACCTTTTGAAAAAGGATTACACCTTAAAATTCTACAAATTCCAAGACATATTCCCTTTATTGCTCCATACTTTTCTATTGCTTGTTTTGTATATTCTGAGCAAGTTGGATAAAATTTACAATTTATATTTCTTGCTTTTAACCATTTTGAAATATATTTTTGATATTGCTCGATAAGCCATATCATTAATTTTTTCATTATTAATCCTCGCTTAAGATACCTGCTCTATCAAATATTTTTTTTATATCATTTTGAATATTGGTATATTTTGCATTTTTTATGTCTATTTTCTTTTTCCATAAAAAAACAATCGTATATCCGGTTTCTATCTGTTTCTCAATATTTTTATAACTTTCTCTTATTAATCTTTTTATATAATTTCTTTTGGTTGCTTTTCCTATTTTAGTTCCTATCGCTATTCCTAAAAAATTTTTATTTTTATAATCATTTTTCTTTATAAAAGCTATAATACATTTTCCAGAATAGAATTTTCCATTTGATAGAACAGCTCTAAACTCATAATTTTTTTTTAACATTTCTGTTTTTTTCATTCTGCTTCTCCTCCCTATATCAGGTAGAAGAACATTTTTTATTAACTATTTTTTCTAATAGCTAATTCTTAAGCACTTAATTTTTTTCTACCTTTTTGTCTTCTTGCTTTAAGTACATTTCTTCCAGATCTTGTTTTCATTCTTTTCATAAATCCATGCTCTTTTTTTTCTTGTCTATTTTTTGGTTGATATGTTCTTTTCACTTTTAGCACCTCCTACTGAATTTTTTATATTAATCCTTTACTTTACGGATTTCAAAAATTTACAAAATAACAAGTATATCGATTATACATTAATTTTGCAATATCTGTCAAGAACTTTTTAGAAATTTATATTGATTTTTGTTACTGTTCAGACTAGCTGAAAAATAAAAATAGTTATCCACAGAATATTACAAGGTTTGTAATACTAATG
>CALXZU010000004.1 GCA_944393325.1 uncultured Clostridia bacterium | reverse complement strand
AAGATAAAGATTAAAAAATTAATATCTATATGTGGATTTAATAATTATTTAGGAATAAATGAAGAATATGATAATGTAAATGAATCAATGTACTTTGATAATTTGAAAGATGTAAAACAGTATGTAGATGAAATAATTTGTTTTTATTCAGATAATGACCCATATGTAAAATATGAAGTAGAAAAAGAGTTTGCGGATGAAATTGCCACAGAACAAATTATAATACCAGATGGAGGACATATAAATAGTGAAAGTGGATATGATACATTTGAAGATATAGTAAGTTTTTTATAAGGAAGGAAAAAAATGAAAATTCAAAATAAATATTCCAAAAAGAGAAAAACTACTAAAGATAGAATATTTGAAAATTATCAAAGATTAAGAAAAAGCATAAGATTAAAAACTTGCAAGATAATACCTTTATCAATAAACGAAAATTTATTATATAATGATAAAGTTCCTAGAATGAAGAATACAAAAATAGATAAAAATAGGTACTTCGGATTAAACGGACAAATTTATATACTTGATACTTATCCTAAAGCGAAGATTAGTAATTTATATGTAGAACTAAATGAACTAATTAGGAAAAATCCGGTTACAAAAAAGATAATTTCTACTGTTATGGAAAAAGATTTAAAATCAGCTGTGTTGCAATTCGCGTCTGCTGATAATATGAATAGATACTGTCAACATTTTGATATAACACCAAAAGATAGGAAACTTGATAAAATAGTTGATTTTATTTCTATAACAATGTTTGAATTGTCAAATGATTTTATTGGGATTAGTTTTGAAGTTAATCTTTCTGATGAATGCAAAAAAGAAATAAATAATTTGATAATATCTGATTGTGAGGGAGAAGAAGAATATATTAAATATTATAGTAGAAAAAAGACATTAGTTACGAAAACGTCATGGAATCCAGATATTACAAGAAGAAAAATTATAAATGACTATATAATAGAAATAAAAACTAGGACAATTGATTTTATATCTAAATATATTAGTTTAAATAAAAAGAATAATAAACCTCCTATTAGTATCGATGTTTATACTACAAATTATAACTTAAATGAGGATAATAGATTTCTACATACATATGATGTATTTAATTTTGACAAAACGAAAGATAATATATCTGTTGTATATAGATATACTGAAAAAAGTGATGAATTTATAGATTCTGAATTCATATTTGATTGTGAAGAGAACTCTCAAGAAATAAATAGGTCAGCTAGACTTGTTATATATAAAGCCGATGAGTTACAAAAAATGTTTATTATTCAATCTGAGTTAATTAACTTTTTTATTATTACTTTATATTTTTATAACATAGGAGAATTTAGTAGAAAACTTTCTATTATAAGAAATAATTTATATAAATTCTATTCTAAAAAAGAAAGTAAAATTTATAGAGAATATGATAAGTCAATAAAAGCAATTCAAAAATATAAAATGATGTTTAATAATGTAAAATTATCTAACAATTTTTATAGTTATAAATATTTAGAAGATAGTTTGCAATTCCAAAATAAAAGATATGAAGAATTGTTAGAAAGTTATGAACAACTAGAAGTATCTTATAATAATAAAATGTTAGTTGCTAATTATAAAAGTACGTCTTGGTTAGCAAAGGTATCGATTCTTATTGCTATAATTAGTATTTTTATTACTATAGGTTTGACATTTTTAAAAGATCCAAATATAGAAAATATTGATGACAACATAAAAATTCAGTTGGAAGAAATAAAGAAACAAAATAATAAAATAGATTCCATCGATGACAAAATTGAATATTTTATAGATAAAAATAACAAATAGAGCAGGATAGTAATGCTTAACACATCACCTACACACGTAGAAGGACAAGCCTCCTAGAGTTATTAAAAGAACAAAAATTTTAAGCAAATTTGATGTAAAAATTCACCAAATGAACGACTTAAAAATGCCCTTTAGAGTACGTAAGTTCACTGAATGAATTCAAAATTTCACCATTCTTTAAGTAAAAGTTCACTTAGTGTATTAATAAAAATCATTAAACAAAATATAATAAATATATAATAAATCAATTGACAAAAGAACAATTGTTTGATAATATATAACAAACAAAAAACGGAGTTGGTTTATTATAATAACAAATTAATTGGAAATAAAAATAATATCGTATTTTATACGAATGAAGAAGGAAATACTAATATAGAAGTAATTTTACAAACTGAAGATGTTTGGCTAAATGCACAAGCTATTGCAGAATTATTTGATGTTAATGATAAAGCAATTTATAAACATATAGCAAATATCTATGAACAAGAGGAATTAGAAGAAGATTCAACATTCTCCATTTTGGAGACTATTGGAAAAAATGGACATAAGTATAAAACGAAATACTATAATTTAGATATGATTATATCAATTGGTTATAGAGTAAACTCAAAAAAAGCAGTGAAATTCAGACAATGGGCAAACAAAATAATAAAAGAATATATGGTAAAAGGTTTTGCTTTAGATGATGATAGATTTTTAAAAGGTGGCAAAGTAAATAGGCAATATTTTGATGAGTTATTAGCAAGAATTAAAGTAATTCGTACAAGCGAAAGAATGGCTTATCAAAAAATAACAGATTTATTTATAGCGACATCTATTGATTATGACAAAAAATCAGAAGAAGCATATACATTTTTCAAAATAGTTCAAAATATGCTATAGATTTAATGAATGATGAAGGTTGGATTGTTAGCACATCTTCAATTAGAGGTATAGATTATTCTGGTAGAGCAGGTATTATTGGATATTGTTCTGCAAAAGCAGGTATGAATAGTTTCACAAAGACTTTAGCAATGGAATTAGCCCCTAAAATATATGTAAATGCAGTTGCACCAGGATTTGTATATACAAACTATATGGATACAGTAACAGATGAAATGAAACAAGCTTGGCTTAAAAATATACCAATTAATAAATTTATAGAACCAAAAGAAATTGCAGAAGTATATTTAATGTTAGCAACATCTAAGATATTTACGGGTTCAATAGTAACGCCAGATGGTGGATATTCATTATTAAATAAATAGCAAATAAAAAGGTTGCATAAAATAGGAGAATAAAATGAAAAAAATAGTAAAAGTATTTAATAGTTTATCCATTACAAATATAATTATATATTTAATGTTTATGTATGATTCTTCTAGAGAAACAATAAAAAAACTGATAATTTTTATATTCAACGATAATATAGCAAGTAAAATATCAGAAATATATGAACAAATTATAAAATATTGTAAAGTAGAGATTTATTTGTTTATTATTTCTATTATGGTATATTTTGTGTTTTTTCTAATAAGGAAATATTTATATCAAAATAAATATCTAAAAAGAAAGCAATTAAAAGAATTAAAAAGCGAAGAAACACAAAAGGTATACAAGTCAATATATGAATATTTAAATAGTAAAGATAAGAGAGCTTTTTTATTAATAGGAGACTGGGGAAGTGGAAAAACTTATACAATAAATAGATTTTTTAATAATTATTATAAGTATCAAAATAGAAAAGTTTATAAAATTTCATGCTTTGGCTTAGAGGGTAGAGAGACAATATTAAAAGAAATGAAAACAATTTTTGAAACTGAAGATGATTCAATAACTAAAAAAATATTAAATTTAATTAACAAAATTCCGATAATAGGAGACTTTTTGGTTGGAATATTAAAAAGTGACTATGAATTAAAAGATATATCACAAAACTCCATTTTTATCTTTGATGATTTTGAAAGGATTACACCATTAGGAGATATAAATGATAGGATAAATAAAAGAAAAATGAGAAGAGCTCTTACTAGACTTCAGATGAGTAACAGAAGAATGTATAATACATCTGAACATAGAAGTAGTGATGAAAGTAGTGTAGAGTACCAAGTTTTATCAAGATACAATGTAGTCATAGGAATTATTAATGAATTAGTTGACAGATATGATATGAAAGTTATAATTTTATGTAATACTAATGAAATTAGTAAAACTTTTGTGCATGAAATGTTTGAATGTAAATTAGATTGTAAAAAATTTAGGATTGTTTCAAACGAAAAAATATTTATAGAATTATCTAATAAAATTTTAGATAACAATATGGATTTTTCATTAGAGAAAAAGGGACAATTAGTAAAATTTTTCTATGACATTAGTGATGATATAAATAAAATATGGCACAACACGAGAATTGAAAATATTAGAATTCTTTCTGGAATAATATCAGCTTTTTTAGAATTAGTAGAGAACAACGATGTGGATTCAAATTATTATTTAGATATATTTTATAGTATATATGTATATCATATTCTGTATTATAATGATGAACTAGATTTTTTTAGAAATTTAAATACGGGACAAAATATATATTGTTATTATCAAAAATTAAAAAAGATTGAGAGAATAAAAGAAAATGATATTATTTTATCAATTGAAGATACTAGGAATAAAAAAGCAAAATGGGTTGGAATAGAAATAGCCTCAAATTGGTTAGTTGGAGAAAATGCTAATTGTATATTAAATTTACAAAAAATGGATGATTACGATATTGGATTAGAAGATTACATTGTAGAGAATAAGGAAATTCCAAAAATCGCGAAATATAGATTTGATGATTTGATGTATATTCTATCATGTGACAATACAAAAATAGATGAAATCCAAGAAATTATAGACAAAAAAACAATTGATTTTGAATATAGGAATTATAAACGTAGAAATATAGAAGAAGACTCCTTATTGTTAAAAATAAAACCTTTGACTGAATATATTAAAAATAATAATATACTAGAAAATCAAGATTTTATCACAGTTATATTTAAAAAAATATATGAAACATATCAATATAAAAATATTGATATAAACTCATATATTGGCTTTGAACAAAACCTTATAAAAAAATATAATGAATGGATAAAAAGCAAAGAGATTAGTGAACTAGATAAAAAATAGAGTATATTAATTAATTCACTTGATGTATGTGAAATTTATGAAAATTCAACAAAAAATATTGATTTTGTAAATAAAATGAAGTATAATAAATATACTAATATTGATAAATTAATTTATCAAATAAACTAGGTTGCACAAGCCTTTGATTAATGTCATAAACAAGTGCAAATTTAAACATTAGGTTAGATATGAGCCTTTAGAATGCGAATTCTATAAACGAATATCCTATTGAACATTAGGTTAGAAACGAGCCTTTAGTTTACTATAAACGAGTTTCCAGAAAAATTATGGGGGTACTTAAAAAAGTATCCCCTATATTTGTAATACGGAGGAATAAATGAAAAATTCAAAGAAAATAAAATTAGGAAAATTAAATTTTTATATTATAGATGATAATTATATTAAATATTTAAGTCAATTTGATAAACATATTGCTTATAACAAAAATGAAAAAAGACCATACATAGGAGTTGTGATTATTGTTGAAGAACATTATTATTTTGCACCTTTATTTTCTCCAAAGCCAAAACATAAAACATATAAAGATAATTTAACTTTTTTCAAAATTAGAAATACTAAAACAAAAAATGATTTAGGTATAATTAGATTTTCAGATATGATACCAGTACCACAAGAAAGTGTTTATTTATTAGATATAAAAAGTAAAAGTTATGGATATAAAAGACTACTTTCAGAACAATATTCTTACATAAACAAGCCCGAAAATAAAGCAAAAATTATGGAAAAAGCAGAAAAGATTTATAGTATAGTTACTAAAAATAGTAAAAGTAAGATGGCTAAATTTTATAAGGAGCTAAGTTGTGATTTCAAACTATTAGAAGAAAAAAGTGCTGAATATAAAGCTTAAAAAATAAAAGTTCACTTAGTGTACTTTAATTCACTTTGTGAACTTTTTTATATACCATTTCACAGCCAATAACTACAAATTTTTTAATTGACAACATCATGGAACAGAAGAATTAGCACATTTAGAAATGGTAGGAACTATAGTGCATCAATTAACTAAAAATGCTACAATAGAGCAAATACAAGAAGCGGGACTTGATGCATATTATACTGACCATGGTGTAGATGTATACCCACAATCTGCAGCTGGAGTTCCATTTTCAGCATCAGTACTTGCTTGTAAAGGAGATCCAATTGCAAATTTACAAGAAGATTTAGCAGCAGATGGTGCTACTATGATGGCACAACAACTGAAAAAGATAATAAAATGAATCAACACGATAAAGAAAATTGAATATTAGACTATATTGACAAAGAAAAAGATTTGAGAGAAAATATAGTAAAATAATCATAGGAGAAAAATAGGATGAAAAAAAATAAAAATTAAGATTAACGAAGAAGAAAGAAAACTTATTGTAGATGCACTATTAGAAAAAAGAAACGAACAAATAAGAGAACATAGACCATCTGAACCTATTAATGAGGTATTATTAAAATTACTAAAGAAATAAATACATATTTGAAAAATAAACTAAAGTCAAATGCTAATAAAATAATATGTACTTATTATGAAGTAAAGATTGAACTTAATATTTCTGAGAAAGATGAAAATGCTTTTTTGATATTAGCAAGAGATAAATTTCAAGAATATGGATATGAGGTCTATTTTACAAATGCAAAGTATAAATACAATGGAATAATAAATATTGTAGAAAGCAATGAAATGGTTGTAGCAATAAAAATATAATAAATCAAGTTAATGTTGATGAATTTAATTTTTATAAAAACCAGTAAAACTATTTACCAGTAAATGTAAAACAAATTGACATAACTTCGATAATTTGGTATAATATAAAAGAAATTATGTTTTTTTGGGGGAACAAAAATGTTGGAAGAATTTAAGGAAATAGAAGAAATAATAAATCAAATAGATGATATTAATTTAGAGGAATGGAATAAAAAGGAAAATGAAACACAGGAAGAATTAGAAGAAAGAATCCAGGGAATAGAAGAAGAAATAGAAGAAGAACTAATAGATGCTATATCTGATAGTTTATTAGATGAACATGAAATAAATGAGGAAGAAGCAATAAAAGAAGCAAGAGAAAAAATACAAAAGGAATATGAAATATATCAAGAAGCATTTGATATAGATAATAATGGAAAGTTAATATTAAAAAATAATGAAGAATTATCAAGACTTGGATATAACACAAATGAAGAAATAGAAAAATTAAATAGTGTAGCTAATAATTATAATAATCCAAACTTATATATTGAAAGTATAAGAAAAAGTATAAAAGAAGTTAAAGATATTGATACGGAAATAGACAGAAAATTAGAAATTGCAAAAATATATATATCTGCAAAGATAAGAGGAGAAGAACCTGTAATATCTTCTAATGTGATTAAAACTCAAAAATATGAGGATAACAATAAATATATAGGAACAACAAAACAATTAAGCAGAGTACCAATTGTTCAAAATGAATTTGTGTATAATAGTGGATTAATTTCACGAAGCTATATTCGTTATATGCCAGATTTACCTAAAATATCAAATAATACACAATTAAGTAATAATACAATGGCAACGTCTAATGTAATGCCACGTCAGAGAACTAAAGTTGCTAATCCTACAAAGTTACAAGTGTTAAGAAATATGGAAAAGAAAATAGACAAGTCAAATGAATTAACTAAACAAAAAATAAAAGCAAGAACAGAATTAAAAATGGCTTTTAAGGAGTTTGAAGGTAAAGAATTGAATGAGGCTGAGAATAATAGTTTAAAACAAAGGATAGCAAAAATAGAAAAGAAGTATCCTAATACGGTAAATGAAAAAATATTATCAAGATTATATGAAAGTTTTAAAATTAAACAACCAAAAGAAAAGTCCAATGGTTTAGATTCAGAATTAGAAACAATAGAGTTAAAAGAAGAGGAACAACAAGAACCATTAATAAATCCACCAGTAAACAACGGAACAAAACATCAAAATAATTTGTTAGAAAAAAGACAGGAAAGAAAAATAAGAAGTCCTAAAATAGGAAAGTTAGCAATTGGTGCAACACTAGGAATACTTAAGTCAAAAGGTAAGAAGAAGTTAACAGATTTAATAGGATCTGCTAAAAAAATAAGGACAAAAGCAAATGATTCTAGAAGACAATTAAGACAATCAGTTATTGAAAAAGAGAATGATAAAAATATCAATAAAGAAAATAATCAAAAAGAGAAAACTGAACCTAGTAAACAAGCATCGAGAGATGAAATAAAAGATGTAATTAACAAAAGTCTTAGAATGAGTGATATTATAAAATATCAAAAAGGTGCAATTATTCCTATTATAAACCACACGGTTAATTATTTAAAAGAAAATGATGATGAAAATGTCCAAAAATTTTTAGATAAAACATTAAAACAAATTGAGAATATTCCAGCAATAAATTTGTTAAACCAAAAATATAATGTATTAATATTTGATTATATTAGTAGTTTATATAAAGATGGTATATCTACTGAAGGAAGAGAGATAATTCCTAAAGATGATAATAAAAAATATTACTATACATATATTTTAAATAGAAAAATAGGAGAAAATATAAGTGAAAATATCCAACTTAACCAACAAAGATTAGAAAAAATAAAAGAATATTATGATGAAAATAGTGAAAAAATAGAAAGAGGATATTTGGAAATATTGAGAAAACAAAATTTAAAAAAGAAAGCATCTTTATATGAAAAATTAAAATCATCTAAGGAATATTCAAAAGCTATTCAAGATTTAAATTTAAGCACAGAAAATGATTATATTAGATTACTAACAATTAAGGAAGATTTGAAAAATGGTGTATATAGACGTACTATAGGAAGTTTTACAAATAAAATGGAGTATGAACGCTTGTTTGATACAATAATAAAACGTTTTAATAATGGAGAACAATTTAGCAAAAAGGCATTAGAAGATTTAGGAGATATTTGTTATGAAGGGATTAGTGATAATTTTGAAAATAGAGTTATTGAGCCAAAAATAGATTTAGCAAAAAGACTATATTCTAAAATAACCAATATTGAAGAAAATAAAAAAGTTTACGGTAGACTATTAAACATAAGAAAACTAGAATTAAATCCTATAGCAGACAAGAAAAAAATAAGGCAGATAGATAAAATAATAAAAGAAAAAGGGCTCAGAAGAGATAGCGAAATTGTTATTAGGGATAAAGCAACTATAAATCAATATGTTTGTAGTGATTTACATGGACAATATGAAATTTATGAGAAAATAGTAAACAGTATTGGAAAAAATGATAAATTATATATTTTAGGAGATGCAATAGACAGAGGCCCAGATGGAATAAAAATTTTACAGGATATAGCAAGACGACAGGAAAAAGGTCAAGTTGAATTTTTCATGGGAAATCATGAATACATGATGTTACAATCATTATTTTTAGGAAATAAACAAGTTGAAAAGGTATGGACTTCTGATAGCAATGAAGGTAAAAAAACAAAAGAAGATTTTGACAAATTATCAGTAGAAGAAAAAGGAAAAATAAAAGATTTATTATTAAATGCTTTAGTATATAAAGAAGTCAATACAGGTGATGAAAAGATTCATCTTGTACATGCGAAAGCTATACAAGATTCAAACAAAAAAGAAGAAAGAGTTAAAGATCTTCTTAATACAGAAAGACAAGAAGATTTAGAAACAGCAGTTTGGACAAGAAAAGGTGATAAGAAATCTAGTGAAAATGATGAAGTGTGGAAAGATGAAGAAATAGGTAAAGACAATGAATTTACAATTATAGGGCACACACCAACAAGTGGAACAATTGATTTAGCTAAAGGATATGTAAATATAGATTGTGGATCATCATATTTTGGAAATGAGTGTTTGTTGAGAATAAATGATGGTAAAGTAATGTATGTTGATAATTTTGAAGGTTGCAAACAGCAAATGAAAGATGAACATGAAGAAATTAGATAAAATAAATTTTGACATCTGTTATTAAAAATTATACAAATATTACAGTAATAAATATGTATACTTAAAAAGTTTGAAAATTAATCAGATTATTAGGTTTGAGAAGAATACTATAAATCTATTTTTAGTATTCTTTTTTGATATTAGAAAATATACTAGAATCTAAATGAAATGTAAAAAAGATTAAATTGCAAAAGACATTGAAAAAATTTTACATAAGTAGTATAATATAATTACAATTAAATATTGTTTATCCCTAATCAAGTAGATAGTGAAACAGTAAGCAAAATGAAAGGATGAGCTGATTATGACAAGCATTGATCAGGATTACATTAATAAGTTTAATATGTATCTTAATGCTGAAGACAATTCTGAAGATGAAAAGGTTGTTGAAATTCAACAAGGAATCAAGGGGAATATAGCCTTTAATGAGGTTAGAGATGCTATGCAAATACTTCTCTACTTAGTAATTGATAAGTCATACTCAATGTATGGTGATCTCGAAGAAAAGGTTAGGCAAGGTCTTGAAAATATTAAACAAGTTATAAATGGCTCTTATGAAGAAAAGCATATCCAAATTGCCATTACATTTTTTGGTTCTAATTTAGATATGCACCCATTTCAGTATGTAGAGAATATTGACACTTCGTGCGAAGTAGATGGCTCAGCAACTAGGTTATATGATGCTGTAGTAGAAAGCTGCAAGAATATGATTAGTCAATATGATTCTTTGAAACCTATTATAAAGGTAAGTGGCGTTATGTTGATTTTTACAGATGGAGAAGATAACGGTTCTGAGCAATATCGCAAAGCTAAAGATGTTCAAACATATTTGAATGAATTAACAGAACGCGATATTCCATATATTGTTACTGCATTTGGTGTGGCAGATTTAAATCATATTGGTAGAGATTTCAATACTGAACCCAGAAGTATTGATGATGTTAGTAAATTACGTACACTTATGAGATTTGTGTCCCCAAAAGCAGTGCAATAATAAGATTTTTTCAACAATGTTATCTATTTGATATAGGGAAGAGGAGGGTTCTTAAATAGAGCCCTCTTTCTTACATAATATCAGAGAATAATAAGGAAATGGCAAAAAAATAGCAGAAAACTGTTGACAATTGTTTACATAAGTGATATAATATGCTCACAATTGAATATTTGCTTAAACCTAAATCAAGCAGACAGTAATACATTTCTACCAAAGAAGGGAAGGGCTAATTATGGCAAGCATCGATCAGGACTACATTAAGGACTTGGATATGTACCTTAATGCTGAGGAAGATTCCGAACCTGAAGAGGAGGTTAAAGTTCAGCAAGGCATCAAGGGCAATGTATCTGTCGATGAAGTTAGAGATGCCGAACAGGCACTTCTTTATCTGCTAATCGACAAATCAACTTCCATGTACTTCAATGGACTCGAAGATGCCGTCAGGCAGGGACTTGGTGATGTGAAGAGAGTCGTAAATGGCTCTAAAGAAGTAAAATGCATCCAAACTGCAATGACATTCTTTGGTTCTAGCTTGGACATGCGACCGTTTAAGTATGGAGAGTGTATTGACACTTCATACGATGCAGATGAAACTGCAACTCGGTTGTATGATGCTGTTGTAGAAAGCTGCAAGAACATGATCAGCCAGTATGACACTTTGAAGCCTACTACAAAGGTCAAGGGTGTTATGTTGGTTTTCACTGATGGTGGTGAAAATGGTTCGGAACAGTATCGTGATGTAAAAGTTGTTCAGAGCTACTTGAATGAATTGAAGAAGCGTGATATTCCTTATCTCGTTGCTTCATTTAAGGGAGTAGACATGGAACAGCTTGGTAGCGATTTTATGACCGAACCGATCGCCATTGACGATGATCACAAACTGAGGCGACTCATGAGGTTTGTATCTGAAAGAGCAATGAAATAACGAAAGTTATTTCAATTCAGGCTGTCTACTTGATAAAGGGGAGGGGGGAAAGTTATTTTCCCCCCTTTTTTAAGAAAAAGGAGTATAAACATATATGAATAGGAGAAAATTTAATATAAATAATAATATAATAAAGATTCAAATAATAGAAAAAATAGATAAAGTATTTTTTTCTACTAATAATGGAGAAAAATATGAAGAAAGTCTAGTAAAAATATTGCGAGATAAATCAAAAATATATAATAATTTAAAAATAAGACAAAAATGTAAAGAATTAACTTCTAATATTTTTCAGTTAAAAATATTAGAAAGAAAATTAAATCCAATAATTATATATACACTGAATGATAATAATGAAATTTATAAATATATTAATTGTATAAAAGAAAATAAAAGGTTACCATTTTTATTAGAACATGATAGAAGAGAATCTTCATTAGGACTTTTTAAAAGAAGAGTAATGAAAAGAGTGTTAAAATCAGAAAGAAGATTAGGAGCAATCATAAAAGAAGATAAAAGTTTTTTTGAAAAAATAATAAAGGAAAAAGAAATAAAAAAAGATTTTAAATTAGAAATAGACAAAAAATATAATAATGCAATATTCTTATTGAATAATGCTAAAGAAAATAAAATTTATTATGGTAGTAAAGAATTAACAGATATAGAAAAAGATATTAAAGAATGTGCAATATGGTATATGAATAAAAGAAAATATGAAGAAGCAAAATTATGTATTGATAAGTTGAAATTTTTGTTAAATGATGAAAATGAAAGATATTATAAATTAATAGCTAAAAGAGAATTAGAAAAGGGAAATGTTAAAGATTTTAAAGAAATTACGAAAATGTATCTTTTAAAAAAATACAACTTGGAACAATTGTTAATTAGAAATGAATACATGAATGGAAACAAAAAATATGCAAAAGAGTTATATAAAAATCTTTTAAAAAGATTAGAAATTAAATTAAATAAACGAGAATTAAGAAAAAGTCTATCTAAAGGTATTATTGATGGAGTTTATTTTAAAGAAAATATTTTAACAGGTAATTTTGAAAAAATAAATATAATAGGAGATGAACAATTAAGAGAGATAATAGAAAATTCAAAAGAAATAAATATAAATAATGTTTCAAAAAAAGAAGTATTATTTAAAAAATTATCAAAGGATGAGATAAATAATATAATTAATAAAAGTAATAAAATGGATAATATTACGAAATATCAAAAAGGAGCTATTATTCCTATAATAGATAATCTAATTAATTATTTAAAAGAAAACGATGATAGTGATGTAAAAAATTTTTTATATGATATATTGAATGAATTTGATAATATTCCAGCAATAAATTTACTAAGTGAAAATATAGGTAGAAAAGCAAAGTATAGTGTTTTGATTTTTGATTATATTAGTGGATTATATAAAGATGGAGTATTAGGGAAAGATAAGGAGATAATATCAAAAGATAATAATAGATATTGTTATTATACATATATTTTAAATAGAAAAATAGATGAAAATAAAAATGGAAGCATTCACATAAATCAACAAAGATTAGATAAAATAAAAAAATATTATAATGAAAATAGTGAGAAAATAGAAAGAGAATATTTTGAAAAATTAAAAGAACAAAATTTGAAAAAGGAAACATCTTTATATAAAAAATTAAAAACATCCGAAGAATATTCAAAAGCTATTCAAGATTTAGGTTTAAGTACAAAAAATGATGATATTAAATTATTAACACTTAAAGAAGATATGAAAAATGGTGTTTACAGACGTACAATAGGAAGTTATACAAATAAAAAAGAATTTGATATTATATTTAATGATATGATGGATAGATTTAATAAAGGGGAACAATTTAGTCAAGAGGCATTAAAAGATTTAGGAGATATTTGCTTTGAAGGGATAAAAGATGATTTTGGGAATATAATTATTGAGCCTAAAATAAATTTAGCTAAAAAATTATATTCTAAAATACTCAATAATAAAAATGCTTATAGTAGATTATTGAATATATATAAATCAGAGTTAGATCCTATAAAAGATAAAAGAAAAATAAAACAAATAAATATAATAATGAAGCAAAATGGAATAAAAATTGAAAATAATAATAAAGATGTAACAAACCAAAAAGAATATGTTTGTAGTGATTTACATGGGCAATATGAAGTCTATAAAGATATAATAGATAAAATTGGAGAAAATGATAAGTTATACATATTAGGAGATGTTATAGATAGAGGACCAGATGGAATGAAAATTTTACAAGATATAGCAAAACGACAAGAAAATGGTCAAGTTGAATTTTTTGTTGGAAATCATGAATATATGATGATACAAGCCTTGTTTTTAGGAAATAGTGAAGTTGAAAAAATATGGACTTCTGAGAGTAATGGAGGCAAAAAAACAAAAGAAGAATTTGAAAAATTACCAGATCAGGAAAAGAACAAAATAAGAAATTTATTGTTAAACTCTTTAGTATATAAAGAAATTAATGTAGACCATGAAAAACTTTATTTAGTACATGCAAAGGCAATACAAAATGCAAACAAGGAAAAAGAAAGCGTTAAAGATTTTCTTGAAACAGGAAGGCAAAAAGAATTAGAAATGGCAGTTTGGACAAGAAAGGGAGATCAAAAAACAGATCAAAGTGGTGAAGTTTGGAAAGATGAAGAAATAGGTAAAAGTGATGTGTATTCGATTATAGGTCATACTCCAACAAATGGAATGATAGAAATTTCAAAAGGATATGTTAACATAGACTGTGGAGCGTCTTATTTTGGAAATGAATGCTTATTAAGAATTAATGATGGCAAAATAGTATATTTTGATAATTTTGAAAGATGCGAGCAACAAATGGAGAACGAAAAAGAAGGAACTAGGTAGAACAGTAAAAAAGAGTAAAGATTTTTCGCAATAAAAATGTATAAAAATGAACAAAAAACATCGTAAATTTGATAAAATGAAATAAATTTTATCTCAAAGGAGCGATGTTTTTTGAATAGAAAAGAAAAAAGAGAGAAAAAAAGTGAATTAAATATATTAAATGATTTAGTAACAATAGTAAAACAATATTTTCCAGAGCTAATAGATAAATTTAATAGTTTAACAGATTTAAGAAATCAATCATATGTGAAATATAAAATGAAAGTAATTTTTATAGTAAGATTATTGGGTTTAATGTGTGAAATAAAGAGTATGCACGGAATGACAAGAGAATTAAATACAAAAGAAAGTATAGAAAATATAGCACAAATATGTGGTTTAGAATTAGAAGAAATACCACATTGTGATACAATAAATGATGTATTTGAGAAAGTAAAAGTAGAAGAAATAGAGAAAATAAGAAAATATATGATAAGTAAATTAATAAGAGGAAAAATAATACAAAGATATAAAATAAGAGATAGATATTATCATATAATAGTAGATGGAACAGGATTAGCAGCAAGTAGAAAGAAATATAACGAAAATTGTTTAGTAAAGAAAAAGACAGATAAAAAAGGAAAAGAATATCAAGAATATAGTACATATGTACTAGAAGCAAAATTAGTAGTAGGAAAAATGGTATTTAGTATAGGAAGTGAATTCGTAGAAAATACAGAAGAGAATGAGACTAAACAAGATTGCGAGACAAAAGCATTTAAGAGATTAGCAGAAAAAATAAAAAAAGAATATCCAAAGTTAAAAATATTAATATCAGGAGATGCATTATACGCGAGTAAACCAGTAATAGACATATGTAAAGAAAATGGATGGAAATATATAATAAGATTTAAAGAAGGAACGATACCAAGTTTGTATCAAGAGTTTGAGACAGTAGTAGCTGAATCAAACGAAAGCACAAAAGTAAATTATGAATATGTAACGGGATTAGATTATGAAGGAGAAAAAATAAATGTTATAAAATATACAGATACAAAAAAAGATACAGAATTTGTGTATATAACAGATTTACCAATAACAAACAAAAATATAGAGAATACTATAAATGTAGGAAGAAATAGATGGAAGATAGAAAACGAAGGATTTAACATACAAAAGAATAGAACATTTGATATAGGACATTTATATAGTAAAAATCAGACAGCAATAAAGGTGCATTATCTAATGATACAGATAGCACATATATTAAGGCAGATGCTAGAGAAAGGAATTAAAGAAATAAAAGAATTAAAACTAAAATTAAAAGAGATAAGCCAAGTACTCAAAAAACAGCTTACCTCTACAATCAGAAACTTAACGGTACATAGCAAAATACAGTTAAGATTTGATTGAATTATATAACAAAAGAATAAAAAGATAAATAGAAAAGTTCAAAAAAATAAAAAAAATTTGAACTTCTAATAAAAGCAACTATTACCTGTGGATAACTATTTCTAAAAATAAGAAAAATAGACAGTTACCATATATTACCAGTTAAAATTCAAAAGAAAAATATTAAAAGCAGATTTACTCTTTTTTTCTGTAGGTAGAAAAAGAAACTTGACATAATATTTTAAAAATGATAATATATATGGTGTATAACTTAATAAATAGCTTGTTTCGACCATAAGGAGGAGTTGTTATGTTTAATAGTTCAAAAAGAGCTCCAATACTTCATTCCAAAACTCTAAATAAAAGGAGAATTGAATCTTTAAACAAGCAATTAGGAAAAGTGCCTGCATTTTGGAAAAAGCGTTTCATAGAGGATATGTGGCAATTGATTATAACTGACAATATGCCTGAAGAATGTGGTGGTGCATTTGTGCAGTATTTTGCTAATGGAAATGATAAAAAGATATGGATTAACATATCTATTCCTACTGTATTGGACAATATTATTTGGAAAGCTATGGCTTGTTATGTCTATATAGAGTATGCAAATCTTCAAAACTCAAAAACATTTAATCGAATTATAAAAGATAAAGAAAATGAAATTAGACTATTTATGACCTTTAGAGAAGTTTTCCATTATGACGAAATACAAATATTTTCTGAAATGTTTTCGTTTGTTATAGAAACAGAAGGAAATTATACAAGCAAAAAGCTATCATCACTATATCTTTATTTAAAGAAATGGGTAACTGGTGAAATTTTTAATGAAAATATTTTTCAATTACCTAATTATATTGAAATAGGTCGGGATGTAATTAATGACCAAGTAGAGAGTGTAAAAGATGCTTTTTTGATGCTACCTATTAAATTGCAACGAAGATTTATAAATGATAGGTGGAAAATAAGGATTTCTCATGAAGAAATTGAGGGAAATTCTATTTATGGATTGTGTTCGAGTTTCAATAAGAAGATAATTATAAGAAGCTCAGCACCAGATATCAAAAAGACCACATTGCATGAATTCGGACACTATTTAGACTACAAAGAAAATTTTGCTAGTAATAAAAATTACTTTGAAAAAGTGTGCTTTTCAGAAAAAATGAGGCTAGTAAACTTTTATAAACTTGAAAAAGAGTTTTACTATGCTATTTCTTCTAAAGAAGAATATTTTGCTGAGATATTTGCTTTTTATATAATAAATGCTGATAATCTCAACGCATATGTTCCTGAAAGTACACAATTTATAAGAAGGATTATTAAAAAGTGGTCTTGAAATGAGCTATAGAAAAGAAGTCCATATTTGGGCTTCTTTTCTATAATTATAATAAATTATTAATTAACAATATTGCTAATAGCAACTTATATTTACATAATATTGACAAAAATGATAAAAAATGATAAAATATTTGCAGTTAAAGAGTTTTTTTCAAAATTCTTAACTAAGAACTTTGACAATGGTAGTAAAATCTACCAATCATATGCTATATCCCACAAAAAGGAAACTCTATGATAGGAGGAAATTATGCGTTACGATTTTGCAAGCAAAAAGTCTTATCTTAATTTTCTTAGTAAACTTACCGAAGGACCAGTTGGAGATCAATCAATTATTTACTATGATAACAAGAACGAAAAGGTAATTAAGATATTTGCACTTACTGATTATTCTAATATTCGGGAAAAGGAAGCAAAACTTAGGGAGCTGATAAAATATAAGAGTCGTTTCCCAAATGCTGCTTTGCCAGAAGAAATCATTAGATGCAATGGAAGATGCTGTGGATACACAATGCCTATGCTTAAAAATTGTGTAAGTCTTAAAGATTTTCAAATTAAGGCTAGAAAACACGCAATGGATGAGAGAAAAATTCTTAACATAGCGTGTAAATTAGCAGAACTTGTAAAAGATTTACACTCAGAAGGAATTATTATCGGTGATTTCCATGCCGATCAGTTCATGACAAGAGATGGAGATGTTTTTGTATGTGATACTGATACATGGGGAATTGAAGGACGATATGAAGCCGATAAAACAGGAAGAGTTGAGTACATTGACCCTCAAGTAAGGGACTTTAGTGCAAATGGCGTTGTTATTGACCAATACACACAACAGTCCGATTGTTTCTCATTAGCTGTTGTTGTTTTTGAAATGCTTGTTGGATTTAATCCATTTGATGGTGTATATCCACTTGCACGTGATTATGATCAACCTTTAAAAGCATTGAATCGTATTTCAATTATTGGTAATCATAATCTGAAAAAACTTGACAGCTTTAAGATTGAACATGTAGCATGGATGTCTGAGGGATTGCAAAATGACTTCCTAAAAATCTTTGAAGGTGGAAAAAGATTTAATATCTTGGATTCACTCGAATTAACGAGGAAAAGCCTGAAAAAGTGTAAAAAAGGTCATTATTACAATTCTTCAAGATATTCAAAATGTCCAGTCTGTAAGTCTTCTAGTGAAAATGCCTTAGAAACATTTAGAACTTATAGCGTAACTTCGATTTCGTATGGAAGATATGCAATATTTCCAGATAATGAAGTCAGAAAGGTTATAGACGATTCAACCTATTTTGACTTTAATGAAAAGGCTATTCACATTAATTCAGATGGAAGTACAATAGAAAAAGAGGTTGATTCTCGTGTAAAGGAAATGTATTTTTTGGGAAATGGGATTACCATTAGCGTTAGGGCAATAAGTAGAATAAAGCAGTTCTTTTATACTCTCTTTGGAAAATTTAATTCTCTTTATGGGAATTGTTCATTTGGAGAGAAATTAAAGAAGTGTAGAGATTCTAATAATCCTGCCTGTAATCTGGAAATCTGCAATAAAGCTGGAAAGAAATTGTATTCAGCTATTATTTTAAAGCAGAGTTCAAGACTAAAAATCAGTGGAGATTATTTATTCTATGTGAATGGTAAAAACGAGCTGATTAAAGTCTATATGACTGTTGATAATTGCGCAGTAACAGTTGCAAATGCAGAGGATAATCCATTTATCTATGAGATTAATAGAGATGGAGATTACTGTATATGTGCAATAAATGGAGCTGGGCATTTGGATATCAAGGTTAACGGTCAGCAGAAAAAACAGCTGATGGAACAGTTCCCAAGAGCTATCAAGTATGATAGCATAAGTAAAAATTGGTGTGTAATCAACAAAAGGAGAAATTCGAATGGATATGACTGTTATATAGTCAGACGTAAAGGAAGAGTTCTCAAACAATTCCGAGCGTTTTCATTCGGAGGACTCAATCTTAAGAATAGTATCTATTTCAACTGGATGCTTGTGATTCCAGCTGATAAAAGAGTTCTGTTCTTGAAATCAGGTAAAACAGTTGAAGAGTCAACAGTCAGTCAGATAAATATTGGAGTCGTAAATAAAGATTCCAAAATTTTTATCAGAGAGGATATGAAAAATGCTTGTACATATTTGTTCATACAAAATAGTACACAAGTTTATAGAATGAGGTTGAGTTAAGGAGAAATAGCATAATGAGTTAGGGGTATTACTATTTGTAGTACCCCTAACTTTAACTTTCAAAGCTATCTATATGTGGAGGAAGAAAAATGAGCGAAAATAATGAACGGAATTTTTTTGATGAGTTTATAAAGTGGTTTTTTATTTGGAATATTATTATTTTAATAGGTAAAGGAATTGTATTTTTATTTAAAATTTTTATAATAGCAATACAGCAATTGATATATTTTATAGGGATAGGTATTGCTAAAATTTCACCAATATTAAAAGAAAAATTTGCAGAGTTTCAAAATAATTATAATACTAAATATAAATACCAAATTGACGAAAAATGGCAAGAAGTTCAACTTTCCTTTTCTAATGTAAAGGAAAAATGTAAGAATTCTTTAAATAGAATTAAATTAAATGTTCCAAATAGAAAAACAAAACATTTTTCAAAAATAAAAAATTCTAATGTAATTCTATTTGTAAAAAAATTAAAATATAAAATAATAGATTTTTTTTATAAATATGAATTGCAAATAATGCTCATCATAATAATTATAATAATATCAATTATAATATACCTGATATTATTAAGATTATAGTTATTGAAAGTTATAAAAAGCAACAGACTATGATATAATTCATAGTCTGCTGCTTTTTTAGTGTGCCCAGCATGGGCAACAACTTGTGGGTGAAAGTCCCATACAGTGCCTGATAGTGGCGAACTGTTAGTAAATGGCAAGGGTGTCCTTCGTGAGGAGGAATCTGAAAGAAGCCAGAGTTGCAAAATCTCGGTCTGACGAACAGAAATCACATATAAGGCTGAATTGAGTTGGGCGAGCTTGCTAAACAAAGCAAAGCCCTAGTAACTATCCGAAGCTCATACAGTAAATGTGGCAGATATATGAGATGAAGGTTGTTGTTCTTACCTGGGGAGGTCTGGTATTTTGGAAATATCTTGAAATAGATATGAAAATGCTAATAGTGATATTAGAATGAAATATCAGAAGTCAGCAGATACCATAGTAGCAATTTGGATATATACGAATTGTGAAGGGTTGAACGATAGGAGGATTTGTTTTAATGAAAGGTAATCAAGAATATGAAAATGGTAGACAACTTCGAATAGAAGACTATCTACAAGAGAATAGGTTGGAAACTGAAGGTAAAGTAGAAGTACCTAGTGTTCTTGATGTGTCTGAATTAGAAGAAATCGATACTAAAACAGTAACTAATGAAATACTTGAGGAAATACTTTCACGAGATAATATGAACTTAGCATATAAAAGAGTGAAAGGAAATAAAGGAGCTAGTGGAATTGACGATATGCAGGTAGATGAACTTCTACAATATCTGAAAGAAAACGGCGAACAAATCAAGGAAGACATTAGGAAAGGGGAATACAATCCCAAGGCAGTAAGAAGGGTAGAAATACCAAAAGCAGACGGAAACAAAAGAAAGCTAGGAATACCCACAGTAGTAGATAGAGTGATACAACAAGCAATAGCACAACAATTAAGCAAAATCTATGAACCAATATTTTCAGGAAATAGTTATGGATTCAGACCAAATAGAAGTTGCCACGAAGCAATACTAAAGGCTAAAGAAATAATGAATAATGGATATAAATGGGTAGTAGACTTAGACTTAGAGAAATTCTTTGATACAGTAAACCAAGATTTGCTAATATCAATAATCAGAAGAACAGTAAATGAAGATAAAGTTGTGTCGCTAATAAGAAAGTATCTACAAGCAGGAGTACTAGTAAATGGAGTATTTGAAAAGACAGAAAAAGGAACACCACAAGGAGGAAACATATCTCCAATACTAAGTAACATTATGCTTAATGAACTAGACAAAGAACTTGAAAAAAGAGGATTGCAGTTTGTTCGCTATGCAGATGACTGTATAATCTTTACCAAGAGTAGAAAAGCAGCAGAAAGAGTAATGGAAAGCATTACCAAGTTCATTGAGAAGAAATTAAGACTAAGAGTAAACAGAGAGAAAAGCAAAGTTGATAGACCATGGAGAATAAAATACCTAGGATTTTCTTTTTATCAAAGCAAAGGAGAAGTTGAAATAAGAATACACGCAAAGTCAATAGAGAAATTCAAAGATAAAATACGAGAAATAACATCAAGGAGTAACGCAATGAGTATGGAAACAAGATTTCTAAAGCTGAGACAAGTAATAAGAGGTCGGGTAAATTATTTCAAAATAGCAAACATGAAAAAGATAGTACAAAAACTAGATGAATGGATACGAAGAAGAATAAGAATGTGCTATTGGAAACAATGGAAGAAAATCAAAACAAAATATGATAACCTGATAAAAATGGGAATAAATAAAGATAAAGCTTACAGAATAGCAAATTCAAGGAAATCATATTGGAGAATATCGAATACGCCAGAAATGCATATAGCTTTAAATAATAAAACACTAGAAAGATTAGGATATCTAAGTCTTTCTAGTATACACTGTTAAAGTATTAATTCTATTGAACCGCCGTATACCGAACGGTATGTACGGTGGTGTGAGAGGACACTAAGTGAAATAATCACTTAGTTCCTACTCGATTGAACAGCTGTTGCTGTTTTGATAATAGACAAATGGTAAAAATTGGTATATAATCAACATACATAATATAGGAAGGATGTTAAAATAATGAAGAAAAGAGAAGTATGTTGGTTAATTACAACAAGGTGTAATCAAAAATGTGCTTATTGTCATGGATTTAGAAATATTCCAGAATTAAGTCTTGAAGAAAACAAAGAGGTTCTTATGAAATTAATAAGAGCAGGTGTGAATTATATAACTTTTTCTGGAGGAGAAGCATTGTTATATCCTAATATTATAGAATTGTTAAAAATAGCAAAACAAAACGGAGTAAAAAGTAAATTAATAACAAATGGTTCTATAATTGCAAATAATGAAAAAATGAGAGAAGCAATAAATTATTTAGATACTATAACATTATCATTAGATACAATTAATGATGATATAAATGAACAAATGGGTAGAGGTAAAAATCATTTTGCAGAAATAAAAAAAGTATTAGATATTTTAAACGGTAAAAATATTAGAATCAAAATAAATACTGTTGTAACAAAATTAAATATTGATTACATAGAAGAACTTGGAGAATTTTTAAATTCTAATTATAAAATAAATGAATGGAGAATATTTAGATTCGCTCCATTAAGAGAATTAGCAAAAGAAAATGAAGAAAAATTTGAAATCACAGATGAACAATTTGAGTCTACTAAAGAAATATTCCAAAAAAATTATAAAAACATAGGTAAAGTAAATTACAGAGATAATGATGATATGGAAAGCAAATATAATCTTGTTACTGCAAATGGAAATATTGTTAGAACAATAAATAAGAAAGATGTAGTAATAGGAAATGCTTTAAATCAAGGAGTTAATGAAATTGTAAAAATAATGAATGAAGATTATAATAGAAATTATTTAAAAGACAAAATTAAAGTGTTAGTTTCTTATGATAATGATAATATATTAAATAGATTGGTTAATACAATAAATAATATAGATTATGCAGAGGTTGTTGCAACTGCTAAAAATTCTGAAGAAACATTTAATAAGATAATGGATAAAAGACCAGATATGGTATTTTCAAAGTTTGACATTAATGTAATAAAAAAATCAGAAGAAAAATTAGAACAAAATGCTCCTGTTTTCAATTTAATAGAAAACGATATAGGGTTAAAAGATTTTCAAAATGCAATGAGAGTTAGTGGAAATAAAATTAATGCATTAGTAAGAGAACCATTTGAAGAAAGAGTAGAGGGAATATTAAAAGACTATAAAGAGTATATTTATAAATAAAAAAACAAGAAATAAGTTTTAAGATAAAATCTATTAACTTATTTCTTATTTTTTTTGTATCTAAGATAGGTTACAAATGTTTTCAAAAATTGTTTTGGAGTAATATTATCCTCATAAATATCAAATATATTAAGCAGTTTGTTTTGAGTTTTTATTGAACGGTATGTGTTTAATGGAACTAACGAACTTCTTATATTTATAGTCCAACAGTAATAATTGCACCTATTACAAGTAAAGTAAAAGTTAAGGCAAAATTGCCTACTCACATTTTTATAAAAGGTGATGCAAAAAGATTACCTAAAAATTCTTTAATTTTACTTGAGCAAATAAGAGTCATTGATAAAGAAAGATTAAGATATTATATAGGAACATTAAATTCAAAAGAAATGCAAGAAGTAGATAAGGGAATTATTATTTCACTAGGAATTGATATTGATAAAGCTACTAAAGATGAAAGTTATTTTGAAAGGATAGCTTTAGAAAAAGAAGAAAAAACAGAATTTATTACAAGAAAACAAGTAGCGTCTTATGGAATAGTTGCAAGAGAAAATTTAAAAAGTTCTGGAAATTTAAAAATAACAAGCAAATTATTCGGAAACTATATTTTGACACTCATGGAACTACATTCTCCCGTTGAAATAGAAAAGTTAGCAGATGAAATAATAAATAATGAAATGTAAATAATAATAATACAAATATTAAAATCTGTTTATAAAAATGAAAAATTTGAATATCATTAAATGAGGTGGCTGTCATGGATATAATAAATGTATTTATTTCAACTAATGATGAGGAAAGAAGAAAAAAATTTAATGAAGTCTGGCAAAAAATAGTTAATTTAAGTATCAATAAATAATCCAACATACAATTTACGAAACCAACATTATATTATAAAATATATTATAGTGTTGGTTCATTTTATTGAATTTTAATTTAGGAGGAAATTGATAAAATGAACGAAAAATTAAAAGTAGCAATATATTGCAGATTATCAGAGGAAGATAGAAATAAAGAAAATGAGGAGGATGATAGTACAAGTATAAAAAACCAAAAACTTATGCTAGCCGAGTATGCGATAAAACAAGGTTGGGATATAGAAGGTATTTATAGTGATGATGATTATACTGGTGCAGATAGAAATAGACCTGATTTTAATAAAGTATTAAAGTTAGCTGAAGAAAGAAAAATCGATATTATTTTATGTAAAAGTCAAAGCAGGTTTACAAGAGAATTGGAATTAGTAGAAAAATACATAAATGGTTTATTCCTTGAATGGGGAATAAGATTTGTTGGTTTGGTTGATAATGCTGATACTAATATAAAAGGAAATAAAAAGTCAAGGCAAATTAATGGACTGGTAAATGAATGGTTTTTAGAAGATTTATCAGACAATATAAAAACTGTTTTAGAAAATAAAAGAAAAAATGGTTTATTTACTGGAGGAATAGCATTATATGGATATAAAAAAGATCCAGATAAAAAAGGGCATTTAATTATAGATGAAGAGGCTGCACAAACTGTAAGAGAAGTATTTAAGTTATATGATCAAGGTTATGGGAAAACAGCAATAGCTAGAATATTGAATAATAGAGGAATACCAAACCCTACACAATATAAATTAGAACAAGGAATTGCATATAAAAAACCTAAAGGAAAAACAGGAACATTATGGAAGTATTCTTCAATTTCAAGTATGTTAACAAATGAGATGTATATAGGAAATATGGTACAAGGTAGATATGGTAGTATTTCATATAAAAGTAAAAAGAATAAACCAAAACCAAAAGATCAATGGGTTATAGTAAAAAATACACATGAACCAATAATTGATATAGAATTATGGAATAGGGTACAAAAAAAAGTAAATAATAATTTTAAACCATTTGAAGGTGGAAAAATAGGAGTATTTGCTAAAAAGTGCAAATGTAAATATTGTGGCTATATTCTAAAAAGTAGTAAAACTCGTGAAGATAGATATTTAAGATGTCCAACAAGACAAATCGATAAATCATCTTGCAAGGGTAGTTTCATATCAGAAAATGTACTTAAAAGGACAGTATTAAAGGAACTGAATTCATTAATAGAACAATATTTAAATGTTGATGAATTAAAAGAAAGTATTATTTTAAAACAATTTAAAAATGAAAAGGAAGAATTGCGAAAAGAAATTTCTCAATATCAAATGACTATAGATAAAAAAACAAAAATTATACAAAATTTATATTTGGATAAAGTTAATGAAATAATAACGCAAGAACAATTTTTAGAATTTAACAAAAATTTTAATAAAGAAAAAGAAAACCTTGAAAAAATATTGAATGAAAGAAAACAAAAATTACAGAAGATTGATAATGAGCAAGATGCTTTAAATAATAAAAAATATATATTAGAAAAGTATACTAATGTAACAGAATTAACAAGAGAGATGGTTGAAAACTTAATTGATTACATAGAAGTAGGAGCAAAAGACCCAGAAACAAAGAAGAAACCTATTGAAATACATTGGAAAATTTAATTGTTGTACTTTCAAAGGTGCAGCAGAACAAAAAGCTAGGGCAACTTATGAAAAATTAATTGATTTATGTAGAGATAATCCAGATGTATTAGACCCATTAAGATATTTGAGAGAAAGAGAAGTAGTACACTTCCAGAGATTTGGAGAAGCGCTTCGTGGAGTGCAAGATAAACTTGCAATGAAAAAATTTTATATGAATAATAAATGTGATTAATAAATATCCACTAGCTAAGCTGGTGGATATTTATTGTAAAAATAAAAAACTTTCTAAAATATAATAAATCAATATTTTTAAGAATCTTCTTATTTTAAACAATTATATTTTTCTTGAACAATTCTTAAACTTATGATATTATAAACAAAAAAATAAGAAAGAAGGATGTTGAAATGGAAAATTATAAAAAAGTAGTATTAGTTATGATGTTCATAATATTGTTATTAGTTGCACTTACAATAGTTGCATACTATAGAGATGTAGAAATAGTCACAAATATATCTTTAAGTTTTATAATTGCATGTACAACAGGAGTTGTAATAGAAGTAATTCATGGAGCAAAAGAAAGGGATAGTAGAAATATCATAGAATTAAAAAAAGAATTAGAAGAAATGAGATATAAAATTATAAATTTTAGGAGAAATTTAAATAAATTATCAAGAAATCGTAATAGATATAATTTTTATAATAATGCAGATAGACTGATGGAAGAAGCAAGTAGATTAAATGAAGAAATAAATTACATATATGAAAATAAACCTAAAAAAAGTTTAATAAAAAAATTTTTATATAATCAAGAAATTAATTTAGAACATAAAATAACGAGTGTAGAAGAAATTAGAGAAGATATAGTAAATATGGTAGATAAAAGAAGCATATTAAAGAAAATATCACGTTATAATCATAAACTAGATAAACTTTTATATAGCATAAATAGAGAACTAGGAATGAAATAGAAATGGGGAATTTTAATTGGATATAGAAAAAACATTATATAGTCTTCAAGATAAAAAGTATCAAGAATTTCAAAAAGGACTATGCCCAGGAGTTGTAAATATAATAGGTGTAAGAATACCAGAACTTAGAAAGTTAGCAAAAGAACTATTAAAAAAATACACACTGAAAGAATTAATGGAAAATATAAATGATAACTATTACGAAGAAATAATGCTTCAAGGAATGGTAATAGGAGGAGCAAAAGAAAAAATCAATACTATTTTAAAATATATAGAAGAATTTGTGCCTAAAATTGATAATTGGGCTACTTGTGATACTTTTTGTACAAGTTTAAAGATAACAAAAAAATATAAAGAAGAAATGTGGGAATTCATACAAAAATATTTAAAATCAGATAAAGAATTTGAACTTAGATTTGCAATAGTTATGATACTTGGATATTTTATAGATGAAAAATATTTAGAAGAGAATTTCAAAATTTTTAATAATATAAAATCAGATAGATATTATGTGAAAATGGCATTAGCATGGGCGATATCTATTTGTATAATTAAATATTATGAAAGAACTGTTAGATACTTAGAAAAAGAGGCTATTTTAGATGATTTTACATATAATAAAGCAATACAAAAAGCAAGGGAATCATATAGATTAAGCAAAGAACAAAAAGAGTTTCTAAAAACAATTAAAAAATAATTATTAATTTTTTCTAAAAACTATTTATAGAAAATAATAGTTATGTTATATTAAGAAGGTAAAAAAATATTATAAGGAGAAATACAAATGGGAAAAGGAAAAAGAGTAGTGGAAAAAGAACCAAAGAGAGCTAAAGAGGTAGTAAATGGAAATAGAAAAGCTGTGAAAATAACAGTAATTACAATTATAGCATTGTTTATTATTTTTATAATAGCTATGATTTTAAATAATTATATTATTTTAGATAACAATGAAACAACAAATCTGGTGATTAATAATAAAAATGTAACAGTTGATTTAAGAAATGACATTTTAATAGAAAATGATATTATATATTTATCAGAAGCAGATATTAGTAATTTTTTTGATAAATATATGTATTTAGATGAAGAAACAAATAAAATAATAACTACATATGGAAATAAAATTGCAGAAATTGGTTTTGATGAGAATATAATCAATATAAATGGTACAGATAAAGAGATTTCAGCACATGCAAAAGAAAAAGATGGAGAGATATATTTACCAATATCTGAAATGTCTGATGTTTATGATATAGAAATTCAGAATATACCAGAAACTAAAGTAATTACTATGGATTCTTTGGATAGAGAACAAAGAAGAGCAAATGTTACAAAAAATACAGCAGTAAAATCTTCTAGTAATTTTATATCAAGAACAGTTGATAGAATAGATAAAGGTGAAGCGGTTATTGTAATATCTGTAGATGGTAATTATGCAAGAATTAGAACTAGTGATGGAAAAATAGGTATAATAAAATCAAATATATTAGAAAATGAAGTTGTTGCAAGGGAAAAGCGAGTAGAAGAAAAACAAATAGATGGAAAGATAAATCTTGTTTGGGATTATTTTTCAGAATATGTAACAGCACCAGATAGAAGCGGAACAACGATAGATGGAATAAATGTTGTATCACCTGCATTTTTCTATATAGATGAAGAAGGAGATTTACAAGAAAATATAGGGGAAGATGGAGAAAACTATATAAACTGGGCACATAATAATGGATATAAAATATGGCCAATGGTATCAAACGCATATGCGGCAAGAGAAAGTTTAGATGTTACATCTAATATAATGAATAGTTATGAAAATAGAAAAAAATTAATAGAAGAAATTGTAGAAAAATGCGAACAATATAATTTAGATGGTATAAATATAGATTTTGAAAATATGTATGCAGAAGATGTGGACATGTACTCAAGATTTATAATAGAACTAACACCAAGATTAAAAGAAAAAGGAAAAGTACTATCTGTTGATGTAACAGCACCAGATGGAGCTGATACGTGGTCTATGTGTTTTGATAGACATGTAATAGGAGATGTTGCGGATTATATCATATTCATGGCTTATGATCAAAACGGAACATCAAGTACAAAACCAGGAACAACAGCGGGATATAATTGGGTGAATTTAAATTTGGTTAAGTTTTTACAAACAGAAGAAATAGAAGAAGAAAAATTAATTTTAGCAGTACCTTTCTATACAAGAATATGGACAACTAATTCTTCAGGTGAAATAGTAGGAAGAAATACAGTTTCTATGAAAGATATAGAAAGTGTTATCCCAGAAGGAGTAGAAAAAACTTGGGATGATGAATTAAAACAAAATTATGTAGAATATATGGATGGAAACAATAAAAAAGAAATATGGATAGAAGACATCGATTCTTTAAAGGCAAAAATATCTTTAATAAAAGAAAATAATTTAGCAGGAGTAGCAGCTTGGGAAAAAGATATGGAAACAGAAGAAGTTTGGGATATGTTCAAAAATGAGCTTATGGGCGACTAAAAAGCATAAAAATCCACGAAATATAGCAAATTTACTTGACAACAGTATTTTAGATATATATAATATTAAAAAGCACTTTGGAGGTAACATTGACACATGCAAAAAAAGGATGTATTTTTTACAACTGATAGATATTATAATTTAACAGATGAACAAATAATAGACAAAATACATGAAGGAGATGAAGAGGCTTTAAGTTATATTCTAAATAAATATAAAGAACTTGTGAATATGAAGGTAAGTAAATATTTTATAATAGGAGCAGAAAAAGAAGACACAGTTCAAGAAGGAATGATAGGATTATTTAAAGCCATAAAAAGTTTTGATGCAAAAAAACAGAACTCTTTTAAGTCATTTGCTAATATATGTATAGAAAGACAATTAATAACAGCTATTAAAAGTTCTAACAGACAAAAACACATGCCACTTAATTCGTATTTATCATTAAACATGTCAGCATATGATAATAATGATGATGAAAGTGTAGAATTACTTGAAACTTTTAATAGTAAAACAATAGAAGATCCATTGGATACAATAATGAAACAAGAGTACTATAAAGAAGTAGAAGATGCAGTAAATAAAAATTTAAGTAAATTTGAAAAACAAGTGTTAGACAGATTTTTAAAAGGAGAAAGCTATGTTAAGATTGCAGAGAAGTTAGATTCTCCAGTAAAGTCAGTAGATAATGCTATCCAAAGAATAAGAAAAAAAGCAATTAAAAATATAAGCAAAAAAGAAAATCAGCCTAATTAAGGTTTATTTTCTTTTTTTCTATTTTCATAGACAAAATTAAAATAGAGTGTTATACTTTTTAAGGTAAAATTAGAAAAAAGAAATATTAAATGTAAAACATAGGAGGAATTAAAAGTGTGGAATAACGAAAGTGTCGATAATGGAGTAAAAATAAAGGTAATTGGAGTAGGTGGAGGCGGAAATAACGCAGTAATCCATATCATAAATGAAAATGTAAAAAATATAGAACCATATTTAATAAATACTGAAATGGGAATATTGAAAAGAATAAATTATAGAAATGTATTACAAATAGGAAAAGAAACAACAAAAGGATTAGGAGCAGGAGCAAATGAAGTTGTTGGGGAAAGGGCAGCAAGAGAAAGCAAAAGTGAAATTGAAAATATTCTTCAAAATACAGATATGCTTTTTGTAACAGCAGGCATGGGAGGAGGAACTGGTACAGGAGCAGCACCAGTAGTTGCAGAAGTGGCAAAAGAAATGGGAATTTTAACTGTTGGATTTGTTACTAAACCGTTCATGTTTGAGGGAAAATTAAGAGATATGAGAGCAAAAGCAGGAATAGAGAGATTAAAAGAAAATGTAAATGCATTAATTGTAATATTAAATGATAATTTATTAAAAGTAGCAAATAAAAATACTCCTTTAAAAGAAGCATTTTTCTTAGCAAATGATGTCGTAAAACAAGGAATACAAAGTATAACAGATTTAATAACAACAGTAGGTCAAATAAATCTTGATTTTGCAGATATAAAAACTATATTTAGTTATAAAGGAAAAGCATATATGGGGATAGGAAAAGCAGAAGGAGAGTTAAGAGTAAAAGAAGCAGTAGAACAAGCAATTGCAAATCCATTAACTGAAAATACAATTGACGGTGCAAAAGGTGTAATATTCAATGTAACTGGAGGAGAAAACTTGAGTTTAACAGAAATTGATAGTGCAATAAAAGTAATTAATGATAAAGTAGATGATGATGCAAATATTATTTTTGGAACAGTAATTGATGAAAACTTAAAAGATGAAGTAAATGTAACAGTGATTGCAACAGGAATAGAAGAAAATAGTGGAATATAAAAAGATAAAAAAGTAGTTTTAAAGCTACTTTTTTCTACATTTTGTGACCGACATGATAGAAGGATTTTTAAAAATGTAATATAAATAGTATAGAAGGAAAGAGGTGTTAAAAATGGAGAAAGATAACAAAAAAATAGAAGAAGAAATAATATTTTCAAAAGAAAGTGAGGTATATAGTTATTTATCAAACATAGATAAAAGAAGATATAATGTTTATGTAATAAAAAATAATAACACTAATAAAATGAGATGTAAGAATAGATTATGGTTTGAAGAATTAAGTCAAAAAGATATGGAAAATAATAATTTCTATACTGATGTCAAATATACATATTTATTTATAAAAGAAAAAGTTGAAAATAATAATGAAGAAAAATATAGATTTTTAGGGTTATTTAAATTGATAGATTATGATAAGAAAAACATATTAAGAATATGGGAAAAACAGAAATAAAATTTCAAATTAAAATAAAAAAGAAACATAAAAAATGTTTCTTCATGGGGCTTCCAACGGGAATTGAACCCGTGACCTCTACCTTACCAAGGTAGCACTCTACCTACTGAGCTATGGAAGCATGGATATTTCTTTTGATTTAAAAAGAAATTTAATACAAACCTTTAAAATTATATAACAAAAAAACAAAAAAGTAAATAAATTCTATTGACTTTTCGCAAAAAAGATATTAAACTATTTACATAAGATAAAAACAAGTAAGAGAAAAGTAGAATAGAAATTACTTTTAGAGAGAATTAGTCATAGGCTGGAAGCTAATTTAAGGAAAGCTATTTGAAAACTAACTCTTCAAAGTTTCTGGTGAATAAGCCAGACGTTTAAAGATACGTTACAATCTTTTTAATTAAGTTAAAAATAGGATGGAACCGTGTTTAAATAAGCACTCCTATGGAAATAAAAGTCCATGGGAGTTTTTTGATGCAAAGATGTGTCCAAAATGCGACATAAGTGTTAGTAAAGGAAAAGTCCCCATGAACAAAGGAGGTTTTTAGATATGATTAAAGTTAGTTTAAAGGATGGCTCTATTTTAGAAGTAGAGGAAAAAAGTACTATTTTAGATGTTGCTAAAAAAATCAGTGAAGGCTTAGCAAGAGTAGCTACTTGTGGAGAAATTGACGGAGAGGTTAAAGATTTAAGATATGAATTAGAAAAAGATTGCTCTTTAGTAATTCATACTTTTAAGGAAGATGATTTAGAAGGGAAAAAAGCATATTGGCATACAACTTCTCATATAATGGCTCAAGCTGTAAAAAGGTTATTTCCAGACAGCAAACTTGCAATTGGACCGGCTATTGAAAATGGTTTTTATTATGATTTTGATGTAGAAAAACCTTTTACTGATGAAGATAAAGAAAATATTGAACAAGAAATGAAAAAAATTATTAAAGAAAATTTACAAATTGAAAGATTTTCTTTGCCTAAAAATGAAGCGTTAGATTTAATGAAAGAAGAACCTTACAAACAAGAATTAATAAATGATTTAGAAGATGGTGAAGAGATTAGTTTTTATAAACAAGGTGATTTTGTAGATTTATGTGCAGGACCTCATTTGGAAAGTACTGGTAAAATTAAATGTGTTAAAATTTTATCTTCTTCAGGGGCTTATTGGAGGGGTAATGAAAAAAATAAAATGCTTCAAAGAATTTATGCAATTTCTTTCCCTAAAGCATCTGAACTTGAAGAATATTTACAATTCTTAGAAGAAGCTAAACAAAGAGACCACAGAAAAATAGGGAAAGATTTAGAAATCTTTATGACTCATAAATTAGTAGGTGCAGGTCTTCCTATGTATTTACCTAATGGTGCAACTATTAGAATGATTTTAGAAAGATATATACAAGATAAAGAATTAGCTTTAGGCTATGAACATGTATATACTCCTTCACTTGCAAATGTTGAGTTATATAAGGTTAGTGGACATTGGGATCATTATAAAGATGATATGTTTCCTGCTATGAAAATGGATAATGAGGAAATGGTTTTAAGGCCAATGAATTGTCCTCATCATATGCTGATTTACAAGAGCAAAATGCGTTCATACCGTGATTTACCAATAAAGATTGGTGAACTTGCGCATGACTTTAGATATGAAGCAAGTGGTAGTGTTTGTGGGTTAGAAAGAGTTCGTCAAATGTGCCAAAATGATGCTCATCTTTTTGTAAGACCTGACCAAATTAAAGAAGAAGTTGGTAAAATTCTAAATTTAATTACAGAAGTTTATCAAAAAGATTTTGGTTTTCCTGCATCTAGTTTTAAATATAGATTGTCTTTAAGAGATAAAAATAATAAAGAAAAATACATTGATAATGATGAAATGTGGGAGACAGCAGAAAGTCAATTAAGAGAAATCTTAAAAGAATTAAATATCGATTTTTATGAAGCAGAAGGTGAAGCAGCTTTTTATGGACCTAAAATTGATATCCAAATAAGAACAGCTCTAAATCATGATGTAACTATCCCTACTTGTCAATTAGATTTTGCTTTACCTGAAAGATTTGAGCTTGAATATATAGCAGAAGATGGAAAAGCACATAGACCTGTTGTTATTCATAGAGCAATACTTGGTTCTTCTGATAGATTTATTTCATTTTTATTAGAAGAAACAAAAGGAAATTTACCTTTATGGCTTTCTCCAGAACAAGTTAGAATTTTACCGATTACTGATAACCAAGTAGATTATTGTAATAAATTAAAAGAAGAACTTCTAAAAGAGGAAATAAGAGTTCATATTGATGATAGAAATGAAAAAATAGGTTATAAAATACGTGAGGCACAGCTTCATAAAGTTCCTTATATGTTAGTTATAGGTCAAAAAGAAGTAGATGAAAATAAAGTCTCTATACGTTCAAGAAAAGATGGAGATATAGGTAGTATGAGCTTAGATGAATTTGAAAATAAACTTTTAGAAGAGATTAAAAACAAAGCTAAATAAAATAATAAAAAAAGAAAAACAAAAATAAATATAAAAATAATGATAAAAATAAAATAGGAGAGATAAAGAATGAAATTAGGAATTGTAGGTCTTCCAAATGTAGGAAAGAGTACTTTATTTAATAGTATTACAAAAGCTGGAGCAGAGTGTGCAAATTATCCTTTTTGTACAATTGAACCAAACGTAGGAGTTGTTCCTGTTCCAGATGAAAGGTTAGATAGCCTAGCTAAAATGTATAATCCTCAAAAAATAACACATGCAGTTATTGAGTTTGTTGATATTGCAGGTTTAGTTAAAGGTGCTAGTAAAGGTGAGGGGCTTGGTAATAAGTTTTTATCACATATACGTGAAACAGATGCTATTTGTGAAGTTGTTAGATGTTTTAATGATAGCAATATTGTTCACGTAGATGGTAGTATTGATCCTGTTCGTGATATTGAAACTATTAATTTAGAATTAATCTTTGCAGACATAGAAACTGTAAATAAAAGGTTAGATAAAGCAAGAAAGAATTTAAAAGCTAGCAAAAGTTACCAAGAAGAAGTTGATTTATTAGAAAGAATCAAAGAAAATTTAGAAAATGGAATTTCTGCAAGAGCATTAGAATTTAACGAAGATGAACAAAAATTAGTTAAAGATATGTTTTTATTAACAACAAAACCAATTCTTTATATTGCAAATATTTCTGAAGAACAAATGGAAAATGTAGATAATGACCCACTTGTTTTAAAAGTTAAAGAATATGCTTCAAAAGAAAATGCTGAAGTTATTCCATTATGTGTTAAGATTGAAGAAGAATTATCAGGATTAGATGATAATGATAAAAAAGAAATGCTTGATGCTTTAGGTTTAGACGAGTCTGGGTTAGATAAAGTTATTAAAAAATCATATGACTTATTAGGGTTAATGTCATTTTTAACAGCAGGAGAACCTGAAGTTAGAGCTTGGACAATTAAAAAAGGTACTAAAGCACCACAAGCTGCAGGTAAAATACATTCTGATATTGAGAGAGGTTTTATAAAAGCAGAAGTTATTTCTTTTGAGGAATTAATGGAGTGTGGAAGTATGAACGTTGCTAAAGAAAAAGGGTTAGTTCGTCAAGAGGGAAAAGATTATATTATGCAAGACGGAGATATTGTTTTATTTAAGTTTAATGTGTAATAGTTTTGTAATATAAATGTAAAATAAAAAAATGTTAAAACCTATTGACGAATTATATTTTTAAGTATAAAATTAAAAGCGAAGAACGTAAGAAAAATTTTATTATTGTTATATTTATGCAAATACTTGAATTTTATTTATAAAAATGGTATAATAATTAATGTTTGTATAAATAATAATAGTAAAAAATCTAAAAAGTAGAGGAGAGTAAATAATGAACAAATCAAATTTATTAAAAGTATTTTTTAGTTTAATTTTAAGTGTAATGGTAATTTTATTTACAACAACAGTTAATGCAGCAGAAAATTTGAGTAATTTTACAGATATAACAAACCAATTAAATGGTTCTTCTGGAAATAATTCTAGTAACACATCAAATAGTGCTAATAATAGTTCTAATTCAACTAATAATAGTTCTAATAGAACAAATAATAGTACAAATAATACAAACAGAACTAATAATAGTAGCTCTAACAGGAATAATAATACTAATAGAAACTCTAGTGTTTATAACAATTCAAATTTACCAAGTACTGGTTTAGGTGATAGTCTTCCAATTGCTGCTTTAGTAGTTGTATTTGGTATATCAGCAATATATGCTTATAAGAAAATTAAAGATTATAGAAATATTTAGTTAATAAATTTATGTATAGATATTAAGAGTAGAGATTTTCTACTCTTTTATTGTTTTTAAATTACTGAATCGCTTTTATAATGATTCTGTTATTATTTAAATTATTACAAGTAATAAGAGTAAGATTTTTTTGATTTTCATTGTAAATGTATATAGGAGAAAGATCATCTTTTTTTACTTCATAATTTTCAGTTACTTGATATGTGTATTTAACACCAGTATAATCATAAATATAAATTTCATCTTGAGGTTGTAATTGATTTATTTGGCTAAAAAATAAATCATTATTATAATTATGTCCTGCTATACAAATATTTGTATTTTCCTCTAAATTAGAACCATAAAACTTACAAGGAGAAACTTTTAAATTTTCTTCAGAAAGAGTTGAGAAAATTGGATAATAAAGGTTAATTTTAGGTATTTCAATAATGCCAAAAAGATTGTTATCGATAGTTTTTTCTGAAGTTCCTTCATTATTTGCATAAAGTCTATAGATATTATAATTACCAATAATATTCTCTGAGATTTTTTCTCTGTTTTTTAAAGAGTAAATATAATAAATAGAAAAAGAAATAGTTGTAAAAATGATTAAAATAGAAAAAATGAATTGTAGTTTAAAAAACTTTTTGTTTTTTTCTATTTTATTATCTGTGTAATTGTTGTAATAAGTAGGGATAGTATAATTATCAAGTATTTCTTTTTTATTATAATTATTAAATTCATTTGAACTGACAATGACATTTTCATTATCAGCATTTTTTTTATCTAAATTTGTTATTAAAATCTGATTCATAATTATATTTTGTGTAAAAAAATTAAAAATATTATAAAAATAAAAGCATAAATTAAAATAAAAAATTGAAAATTTTGAAAAATTTTTCAAAATTTAGGTCAAAAAACTTGTAAAACATTTATATTTTTGTTATTATTTGTTAGTAAAAGGAGAAAATGATGAGAGAAACAAAAGAAAGAAAAATTATAAGGCATAAGAAGAAAAATGTAAGAATATTTCCAATATATAAGACAGTATCTTGGGATTTATTATTCTATTTTCCTATTATTTTCTTATTTTTAACACAAATAAAAGGTTTTTCAGCTTCTCAAGTATTATTTGCAGATGCATTTTATACTTTAGCAAATACATTTTGGCAACTACCAATAACTAGTGTAGTGGATAGGATAGGGAAGAAAAATTGCTTAATAATTGGAAATATATTATATTCATTAAGTATTTTAGCAATGATATTTATGCAAAATTATTATGAATTGTTAATAATACAGTTTGTATATGCATTAGGATTTTCAATAAAAGGAATATGTGAGCAAAATATACTTTATGATTCATTACCTGCAAGTAAAAAAAGAGGAAAGGTTTTTGCCTTGATAGATGGCAAGTCATCTTCATATTTTTATATATTTGATGCAATATCTTCAGTAATTGCAGGCTTAACATTTGCAATAAATGGATATATTCCTATGATATTATGTTTTTTATGTTGTATATTATCTACTGTAATATCATTCAAATTTAGACATACTGTACTAGTGGAAGATAGAGTAAAACCAGTTTCTTTAAGAACCTATATAAAACAAATAAAAGATTCAGTAAGATTTTCAATGAAATCAAATAGAGTAAAACTTTTGTTACTTGCAAATGCAATCTTTTTAGGATTGGTTATGGGAATAGTAAACTTAAGAAGCAGTATGCTAAGTGAAATGCAAGTACCAGAAGCATATTTTGGAATAATATTTGCGATTTTACAATTAGGAGCTGCAATAACCGCACGATATAGCGAAAAAATACATAAAATTTTTAGAAATAAAACAATAGCTTTTTTAACAATACCAACAACAGTTTCATGTATATTGATAGGTTTTATTGGTAAAGATGCATTGTCTAAATCATCATTAATATTAATAGTATTACTATTTTTAATACAATATGCTACAAAAGGACCATATAGAGCATTACTTGCAAGATATTTAAATAATTTCACAAATAGAGGAATAAGACCAAAATTAACAGCGTTAAGAAATTTATCATCAAATTTATTTACAGCAATAATATCATTAATATGTGCCCTATTATTGGAGATTACTACAACAGCAAACACATTTATAATTATAGGATGTTTAACAACAATTTTTGCGATATTATTGCTTGATTATATGAGAGATAGAGTAGGTTTAAAACCAAGTAAATATAGTAAAGAAGATTTAAAATATAGTTTATATAGACCTGATTTAGAGAAAAAGAAAAAGCCTTAAAATGGCTTTTTTTCTCTTGTATAAACTTTAGGAGTTACCTCGAATTTAATGTTAAAACATCTAAAGTCAAATAGTTCATCTTCTTCTAAACAATCTAAATATATGTCAAGCTCTTCTAAATTCTTACAAGCAGCAATTATAATTGGATTTAGTTTATATTGTAGCATAAGCTCAAATGCTAAATCTAAGGCTTTAAAGAAAGATTGTTTTTCCTTATTTAAAACTAAATTTATAGTTTCTCTAAATCTTGAACTTATACTATGTCTAAATCTATTTAAAGGTAAAATATATTCTTTATTAATAACATCTTCACATGATGAATATTTATTTTTATTTTCATTATAAATTCTTTCTATATCACTATATTTATATGGTAAATATGCTTTTTGATCTTTTTCAGAAACAAGTAAAGTATTATTATCCATTAATAGAACTCCTTATGATAATTTTGTATAAAATAATTATACCTGTAAAATCTATCTACGTAAATAGAAATAATATTACATTTTTATTACAATTTGATAAGAATATGATTTTTAATTGTGAACGTTTTGTAAATTTTTATATTTTATTCATAGATTTTGATATTTTTATTGACATAAATGAAAAAAACTAGTATTATGGTTATACTTTAATCAAAAAAGATTTAAAAAATCTTTAAATAAAGAGGTTCTCTCTTGAAATTCCAGAATGAAAAAAATAAAAAGAGGTGGTTTAATTTATGGTTTTATTATAGCTAAATATGTGCTTATATCTTACCAATTATTAGTATTTTTGATATTTAAAGCAAAAAACAATAAGAAAAAATAAGAAAGAATGTGATTAGAAGAGAAAATGAAAGAAAATTATATAAAAATAGTTTTATTTACTAAAGAATAAATATTGTATGTGCAATAAAAATACTATAAAATAGAAGGAGGAAGATATGAAAGAACTCGAAGAAGAAAAATATATACATAATGAACATGATAAATTATTTAAACGAATATTAGATAGAATAAATGAAGTAGAAAGTATAATAAAAAAGACATTAGGAAAAGAAACTGAAAAAATAGAAATAGAGACAGTAAGAAATGAGTTAACAACAAGAGATTATAGAGGAAGAATGGTAGATGTTTTATACAAACTAAAAGATAAAGAAGTATATTTTTTAATAGAACATCAATCCACACAAAATACATATATGGCATATAAAATATTTGAATATGAAACAGAATTAATAAATAGAAGTTATATGCAAAATGTAGAAAAATCAAAGAAAATAGCAAAAGTAATAAAGATAGTAATATTTACAGGAATAGGCGACTGGAAGCCAGCAAGAAGTATAGTAGAATTACAAGAAGAATACGGAAATAAAGTAAAAATAGATAAACATTATGAAGGAATAGGTGAATATAAACTACTAGAATCTAAAGACTACAGTTTAAAGGAAATAATATCAAAAGAAAGTACATTACTTGGGAAAGCAATAATAATAGAAAAAGCAAGAAGAGAAGAAACTTTAATAGCAGTTTTAGATGAAATAATTCCTGATATAAAAGAAGATGAAATAGATGAAATGGTAAGAATGATAAAATATATATTAGTAAAAGATTTAGGAAAAGATGTAGCTAATAAATATATAAAAATCTTAGAAAGTAAAATAAAAGAAGAAGGAGGAAAAAGTGCTATGGTTGAAACAATGAGAGCATTAAGGGAAGACAGAAAAAGAACAATAATGGAGGCAAGAAATACTGGCAAAAAAGCTGGAATACTAACAGGAAAAATACAAGATGCTAAAAATATGTTAAGAGAAAATATCGATATAGACATAATAGAAAGAGTAACAGGATTAAAAAGAGAACAATTTATTTAATTTTTAAATTAAGCCCTAACTTATAAAGAATTTTTCTAATCTATTGAAAAGTATTTAGTTCTATGGTATATTTATAATGGTTTAAGAAACAAAAGAGAAAGGAAAATAAAAGTGTATAAACTTAGTGATTTTGATAAGTCAAGTAAACATTTATATAGATTAGGTAGAATATTTAGCACATCAACTTGTATAATAATATTATTTTTAATTATATTCAATGTAACATTATTAGTACAAACATATATAAATCCAGATGAATTGCCAAGTTTTTTAGGGATAAAAAGTTTTGTTATAGTATCAGAAAGTATGGAACCTACAATAATGACAAATGATGTTATTTTTATAACAAAAGCATCAGAAGAAAATTTAAAAGTTGGAGATATAATATCTTTTCATGTAGGCGATTATATAAATACACATAGGATTATAAGATTGGAAGAAAAGAATGGTGAAGATGTTTATATAACAAAAGGAGATAATAATGAAACAGAAGATAGGGGATATGTAGAGTTTCAAGATATAGAAGGAAAATATGTGTTTAAACTTTCTGGCTTTGGAACAATAACAAAAATATTAAGGAGTAAAATAACATTAGTAGTATTATTGATATTATTAATATTAATATCTTATCATGAAGTAAATGTTTCTAAAAGGAAATTAAAAAGAAAAGAAGAAAGATATGAATATAATAAAAAATTATTAGAAACAGTTAATAACAATAAAATTAAGAGTAAAAAATAATTATGGGAGGAAAAAATTGTATAAAGCCATTTTTATAGATATAGATGGAACGTTGAGAAATGATTTAGGAGAAATTTCGGATATAACAAAAAAAGTAATTAAGGAAACAGTAAGTAAAGGAATAAAAGTGATTATATGCTCTGGAAGACCAGTAAAAAGTACAATAGAAGTGAGTAAATTATGTAATGCAAGTAATTATATAATTACTTCAAATGGAGCTTATGGATATAATTATAAAGATAATAAATGTATTTATAAAAATCCAATGAAAAAACAATCTTGCATAGAGATTTATAATTTAGCTAAAGAAAATGATGTCAATTTTATTATGAATACCGAAATCGGTAGAATTTCTACTAAAGAAAGAGGAGTGGAAAAAGAAAACATATTATCAGAACCTATAGAAAACTTTTTAGAAAAAACAGATGTTATGCAATGTTTAATTCAAGATAGCAATTTTGAGAAAATTAGAGATTTAAAACCTAAAATAGAAGAAATACAATATGTAGGAATAAAAAACCAATCAAAAAGTTTAACAAATCCTTATGAAAAGCCAAGAGAAGTTACATATTATGATATAGCAGATGAAAAGACATCAAAAGGATTTGGAGTAAAAAACATGTGTGAAGTATTAAATATTGATTTAAAATATGCAGTTTCAATAGGTGATGACTACAACGATATTTCTATGTTTAAAGAAACAGGATTAAGTATTGCAATGGGAAATGCAAATGATGAGGTTAAATCCTTTGCAAAATATATAACAAAAACCAATAATGAAAATGGAGTAGCATATGTGTTAGAAAAGATAATGAAAGGAGAAGTTCTATGTTAGAAAATATAGAAGTATTATGTCACAGTTCAATAAAAATTAAAAATCAGGAAGTTGGAATTATCTATTTTGATCCATATAAAATAGATAAAAATTATAATGATGCAGATTATATATTTATAACACATTCACATTATGATCATTTTTCACCAGAAGATATTTTAAAAGTAAAAAAAGATACAACTAAAATAATAATACCTAATGAAATGTATGAGGATAATGAAGTTATAAAAATTTTAAGTGATATAGGTTTGCTCGAAAGAAGTATTTTTGATGTTTCACCTGATAACTATTATTTAAAAGATAATCTTGATTTTAAAACTGTTCCAGCTTATAATGTAAATAAAAATTTCCATTCAAAAGAGAAAAATTGGATAGGATATATTCTTCGTTTAAAAGATGTTAGTTATTATATTGCTGGAGATACAGATATAACTGAAGAAAATAGAAAAGTTAAATGCGATGTGGCATTTGTACCAGTAGGAGGAACATATACAATGACAGCAAAGGAAGCAGCAGATTTAGTAAATGAAATAAATCCTAAAATTGCTGTTCCTATACATTACGGCTTAATTGTAGGTACAAAAGAAGATGCAGATATTTTTAAAGAAAATTTAAATGGTAATATTAAATGTGAAATCATGATTTAAATAGTTATTTTGTTGTTTTTCTTAATTCTAAATAACTTATTGTAAAATTAAAAATTTCACTTACATACATGGAAATAATAAAACCACTTATTCCAAGTATAGGTAGTAAAAAATATAAAAGAGAGATTGTTATAACAAGGTCTGCTATATTGCATAGCATGACCTTAAATTGCCTATTTAAACCTTTAAGCATGTTATCTATGATATTATCAATATACATTAGTACAATTAAAGGAGAAAGCATTTTGATGTATTTTGCAGGCTCTAAATTTTGAAATATAGCTAAACTTAAATTGTTTGCAAATACAAAACAAATAACAGCAACGATTATAGAGAAAATAGTAGCAATTGCAAATATTTTATGGCTAACATTAATAATTCTTTTTTTATATCCTTTAGCAAGTAAACTTGAAAATTCAGGTATAATTAAAGAGCTAAAAGAAAAAATAAAAACTGTAGGAAACATGATAACAGGCATAGCCATACCTGTTATTCTTCCATATTCAGATAAAGCAATAGAATATGGAAGTCCAAATAAAACAAGCCTATTAGGAACAATAAATTCTTTTAAAGTAGATAGCCCTGAACGTATATATGATGTTATTGAAACAGGAAGTGTTATGCTTAAAATTTTTTTCTTATATTGTAATCCTGGGATTTTATATCTTTTATTAAAAAATGATTTATCTATTTTAAATAATATAAGTAAAAAAGTACACGAAAATATCTCAGATATTACATCTGCTAAAATTAAACAAATACAAATACTTTCTACACTATGAAGTGGGTAGTAAGTTAATAATAAAATACTTATAATTATTTTTACAATAAGTTCTAAACCTTGTGATATTGCAGATTTATATGCTTTTCTTACTGCGGAAAAATATCCATTTATAACAGAAGAGATTGCAATACAAGGAAGTCCGATTGCTATTAAATAAAATGGTATAGAACTTACTTTACAATTTAACCAATTTACAGATATTATATTAGATAGCAATATTATTAATATACTACTTCCAATCCCTAATAATAGACCAAATAAATTACAACTTTTAACTGCTTTTAATCCTTCTTGAAAATTTCCTTTTGCAAATTCTTGTGATACTAAGTATGTACAAGCAAGGCTAAGTCCAGATGTTGCAAGTGTTATAAAAAATAGGTAAACAGACATAACCAAAGAAAATACACCTACTGCTTCTGAACCTATTTTATTCGATACATATATGTTAAATACCATACTTATACTTCTTGTAATTAAAGCAGTTAGAGTAAGTATAGTTCCATTTATTATAAATTTCTTAGTTCTTTTCAATAATATTCACCATTTAATTTTATTTAAAAATTATAAGAAATATGATATAAATCAATTGATAAAAATAGAAAAGGAGTTTTAGATGGATAGTAAAGATTATATTGGTAAAATTGTAAAAGTTAAAGTTGATAGACCTCTTGGTTCTAAGCATCCTAATTTTGATATGATTTATCCTGTAAATTATGGTTATATTCCAGATACTATTAGTGGAGATGGGGAAGAGTTAGATGCTTATGTGTTAGGAATATTTGAGCCAATAAAAGAGTTTACTGGTAAATGTATTGCTGTTATTAAAAGGTTAAATGAAGAAGATGATAAATTAATTATTGTTCCAGAAAATAAAATGTATACAAAAGAGCAAATAAAAGCATTAACAGAATTTCAAGAAAGATATTTTAAAAGTGAGATTTATTTTTAAAATATTATGTAAAATATAGTATTATATAACAAGGTAGCAAAAGCTACTGCAGAAATGTTTAGAAAAAGGACAAAAATGGACGTTAAACCTACAATTCGACTTGCCGAACTGCCGAAGACTATTGTTCTTCCTAATCCAGGAGGAAGGAAACTGGTAATTACACCAGAAGAGAGTGGAGTGAGCAAAGAGCAGGTATTTACAAGTAAAGATTTGCCTGATGAAATCCCATATGAATTGCTAGGGCTGGTAAAGTTCCCAGATGGAAGTATTTACCCTAAGTACAAGGCAAATGGTTAATGCTCAAAGTATTAAAAAGTCAGATATAGAGTATTTTGAGTATAGACGTGAAGAACTAAACTATTGGCTAGCTTCGCCTGGTGTTGATTTCGACGGCTTTTACTGCTACTTTGATCCAGGAGCTATGGGTAGTGGCTATGCAAGGGCTGACAGTGATTTGTTCGTCTCTGATGGCAATTCCTTTGAGAGTTGGCTAGGTGTTCGACCGACAATGGTTCTGAAATCCAAAGTCCAATTGAGTCTACCTAAATTTAGGCTCAATTTTTATTTTATAAATAATAAATTATTTAAAAAGTGTCGACTAAAATTGTTAAAAAGTGTCGATTATATATTGACTATTCATTGAAATAATGTCGAAAAATCTCATTTTTTCATATGATATATAAAGATTATATGAAAGGAGGAATGAGATTGGAGTTAGTTGGAAAAAAGATAGGTTTTGTACTTACAGGCTCTTTTTGCACATTTAAGAAAACAATTCCAAAAATAAAAGAATTAATAGAAAAAGAAAAAGCAGAAATAATACCAATAATGTCTAATAATAGTTATGAAATGGACACAAAATTTGGAAAAGCAAAAGACTTTATAGAAGAAATAGAAGAAATAACAAAGAAAAAAATAATCCATACAATACAAGAAGCAGAGCCAATTGGACCCAAAAAGATGACAGATATAATGGTAGTTGCACCTTGTTCTCGGAAATACAATGGCAAAACTAGCTTCGGATATAATAGATACGCCAGCAGTTATGGCATGCAAATCACATTTAAGAAATGATAGGCCACTTGTTATTGCACCATCTACAAATAATGGACTAAGTGGCAATGCAGAAAACATAGGTAAATTGCTAAATAGAAGAAATTATTATTTTGTACCATTTAGACAAGATAATCCAATAACAAAGCCTAGGTCTATAGTCTTTGATGAAAATTATTTAATAAAAACAATAAAATATGCTTTAGATGGAGAACAAATAAGTCCGATTATATTATAATTGACACTTTATGTAAAAGATGTTAATATATAAATATAACCTAGTAGAATATGGAGATATCCTTATGGAAAACACTAATACAAGAGGAATTAGACGGCTACAAGCAAAAATGCAGGATTACCAATGCTACATCAACTGCTCGTATAAAGTAGGATATAGCATCGAGATAGGGCAAAAAAGCGATGAATGGGACTTAAGAAAAAATCTTCCAACTTACCAAGAATTTTTAAAAGAGCTTTATTTTCAACCAGAAGATTCGTTTAAACAACTAGTGTATGAAGACGAATGCGGAAGAGTCGTTGCATATGTTGAAGTAATGTTTTTTTTAGAACGGAAAACATTAGAAATCGCAAATTTTATCGTGGATAGGGAGTACCAATTACAAGGATATGGTAGAAAATCCTATAATGAGTTAGAAAAATTGGCTAGGAAAATAGGCATAAAAAAATATTTTTATGTCCTGTTGGAAAAGGGGCAAGAATTTTTTGGGAGAAAATGGGCTTTACAGGTAAAAAAGCATTTGTAAAAAACTTGTAGGTTAGTAAGTTTTCAGGTAGAATACGTTACAACTGGAACGTAATTTTACCTGTTTTTAATTTTTGTATTGTTTAGAAAATAGAATTATGTTAAAATTACAATGAATAATAAATAAGAACAATACAATAATATATAAGAAGGAGGCAAATATGAGTTCAAAATATGAATGGAATTTAGAAGAAATATTTGAAAATAAAGAAGATTTTAATAATATGGAAGAAAGTTTAAAAAAAGACTTAGAAAAAATTAATTCTTATCAAGGAAAATTGTGTAATAGTTCAGACAATTTATATAATTGTTATAAAATATATGAACAAGCATTAGAAAAATATGAAAAATTATACGGATATGGAATGCTTTATTATAATTTAGACATGTCAAATCAAGAAGGCATAAAATTATATAAAGAAGTAGAAAGTTTAGGAACAGAGTTTGGAACAAAAACCTCATTTATAGAACCAGAAATAACATATTCTGAAAATGGAATAATAGAAAAATATTTGAATGAAGATAAAAAACTTTTAAGATATAAAAGAGATATCTTAGATATACTAAAAGAAAAAGAACATATTCTAAGCAAAGAAGAAGAAAATTTACTTGCTAATTATTCAGAAATATTTTCATCACCTGAAAATACATTTGAAATTCTAACAAATGCTGAATTTGAATTCGGAAAGTTAAAAGATGAAAATGAAAAAGAACAAGAATTAACAGAAAGTAATTATACAATTTACTTAAAAAGTAAAAATGAAAATGTAAGAAAACAAGCATTTAATTTAATGTATGATAAATATAGTAAATTTATAAATACAATATCAGAACTATACTTATCAAATGTAAAAATGACATCTGTTACAGCTAAATTAAGAAAATATAAATCAAGTTTAGATATGGCAACTAAAAATGATGATGCAAGTATTAAAGTATATGATGAATTAATAAAAGCAATAGATAAAGGATTAGAAGTAAATCATAAATTTATAAATTTAAAGAAAAAATTATTGAAAAAAGAGGATTTTCATATGTATGATTTATATGTAAATCCATTTGAAGAAGAAAAAGATGAAATAACATATGAAGAGGCAAGAAAAGAAGTAGAAAATGCATTATCTGTAATGGGAAAAGAATATACAGATAAATTAAAAGAAGCATTTGATAATAATTGGGTAGATGTATATGCAAAAGCTAATAAAAAATCAGGAGCATACAGTATGGGAATATATAATGTACATCCATTTGTATTATTAAATTTTGTAAATTCTAAAAGAGATGTAAGTACAATAGCACATGAACTTGGACATAGCATGCACTCATATTATTCAAGCTCAAATCAAACAATAATAGATGCAAATTATACAATAATGGTGGCAGAAGTAGCATCAACTGTAAATGAATTATTACTTAGCAATTACCAGATAAAAAATGAAAAAGATAAAGTAAAAAAAGCTGAATTATTATATGAATTATTAGAAATGATAAGAGCCACATTATTTAGACAAGCTATGTTTGCTGAATTTGAAAAAACAGTTCATGAGAAAATTGAAAATGGAAATACATTATCTAGTGAAAACCTTAATAGTATTTATTATGATTTAAATAAAAAATATTTTGGAAATAATATGATAGTAGATGAAAAAATAAAATATGAATGGGCAAGAATACCACATTTTTATTCAGACTTTTATGTATATAAATATGCGACTGGAATATCATGTGCAATAAATATTGCAAATAATATTTTAGGACAAGGAGAAACATTTATAAAAAAATATATTGAGATGTTAAAACAAGGATGTTCAAAAAAATCCATAGAATTATTAAAAATGGTCGATATAGATTTAGAAAAAGAAGATGTATATAAAAGTGCAATTGATTTTTATAACGAAAAAATAAAAGAATTAGAAAAATTAATTTAGGAGAAATTATGGAAAAAACAGATAAACTTGAATATAAAATATTAGGAACAAACCTTTGGAAAATTTGTACTTATTTTATAATTTATAGTTTTATAGGATATATTATAGAAACAATATTTTGCTTAATAACTACGCGGATTATTAGAATCAAGACAAAGTTTTCTATATGGACCTTTCCTTGGAATTTATGGAATAGGAGCAGTTTTTATATTATTGTTTTCAAAATATTTTAATAAAAATAATTTAACTTTATTTTTAGGTGGTTATATTATAGGAACAGCAACTGAATATATATTTAGTTTTTTAATAGAGGTAATCTTAGAGACAAGATGGTGGGATTATACACGGAAAAATATTGAATGTAAATGGTAGGGTATGTTTGCTTTACTCAATATTTTGGGGAATTTTAACAGTGTTTTTAGTAAGAAAAATAAATCCTATGATAGACAAAATATGTAATAAATTACAAGAAAAAATACCTAAAAGAGTACTTAAAAACGCAGTAAGAATTATAACTATATTTTTAATAATTAATTGTGCTCTAACATGTTATGCACAAGACCAATTCATAACAAGAATGGTTGTTGAAAACAATATTCCAATCTATAATGAAGAAGAAATAAAAGAAAAATATAATAAAGTAAAAGAAAACAAAAGTTTAGATAATTTTATAAATAAATTTTGGGGAAATAGGAAAATGATAAAAACATTTCCTAATATAAAAATCCAAGATAAAGATTTTAATACAATATATTTAAACACATTACTTCCAGAAATTGAACCATTTTATGTAAAAATATTTGAGAAAAAATAATTGATTTTTAGCATAATATATATTATAATAAAAATATACATTAAGTAGTTTCCTATTTTTACACAAATTTAAAAGGCAACAAAAGGTAAAAGAATTTTGATAGGAGGAATTATGTATTATCCTGATGATTTTAAGGGAAAGGCTAAAGCTCTTTATCCTTACTGGACTTTACTTCATGAAGCATTGGATCAAGGTTCGCCTCGTGTTGGTGAACTTCTAAGCACTGCATGGAGTAAAGGGATTGCATTTGATGCAATCCTAAAAGCTACTTCTCTTGAAGAAATTCAAAACAAAGCACGTACTGGGATTGCACGTCAAGCACTTTTTAGTGAGTGGCTTGATATGTTCGGAGGCGAGGCCAATCTAAAAAACTTGCCAAGTAAGGAACTCAAAAGTGATGAAGAAGGGATAGTAACATAACAAGTAACCCCTAGGCTATTAGGTCTGGGGGTTAAATATTTGCAAGAGGATTTCGCTCAACCGCACTTCTTACTTGGTCATTACTAACATGTGTATATATTTCAGTTGTTGCAATACTTTCATGCCCAAGAAGTTCTTGAAGAGCTCTAATATCCACTTCACCATATTGATACATAAGTGTGGCAGCAGTATGCCTTAATTTGTGAACTGAATATTTTCTACTATCTAAACCGGCTTCTAAAAGCTCTTTATTTACAATATATTGGACAGTTCTCCTGCTAATTCTTTCTTTTCTTTCACTCAAAAACAAGGCTTTATCAGAATTTTTATTATCATGAGATATTATTTTTGGTCTAACACTTAAATAGTCAGAAATTGCTTTCATACAGGCCTTATTCAAATAAATAGTTCTTTCTTTATTACCTTTACCAATAACAGTCATTTTACATTCATTAAAATCAACATCGTTAATATTAATACCAACAAGCTCTGATAAACGCATACCACAATTTAAAAATAAAGTAGTAATTGCATAATCTCTTTCATGGTTTCTATTATCTTCATTAGAAGCAGCATCTAAAAGTTTTCTACTGTCGTCTAAAGATAAGTATTTAGGTAACCTTTTATCCTTTTTTGGTGTTTTTAAATTTAAAGCAGGATTATGGTCAAGTAGAAATTTTTTACTAGCCTCTTGCGATAAATATTTAAAAAATATACGAATAGTTGAAATTTTCCTTGCTCTTGTAGCAGATTTGCTATTAAAAGTATTTGTTAAATAGCCTAGAAAAGCATGAATATCATCAAGTTCTATTTTTTTAATTGTATCATAAGATAAATCTTTAATTTCTATCTTACTAAAATCAGTTTCATTAGTTAATCCAAAATGCATTTTAATAAATTTTAGAAACATTGTTAAATCATAATTATATTCTTTAACACTATTAGGTGATTTATTTAAAATAGTGGTTGAATAATCTAAAAATGCATTCAAATAATCTGGATTTTCTTCTCTTTTTATCATATGTGTCACACTCCGTTCATAATTATGTTATATTAAAATAATAAAAAAATCAATAAGTTTTTAGAATTTTGTGCAATGTTTTTTTGACTTTATATTTTAGAAAAAATATGATATACTATAAATGCTTAAAATAAAGAGGTGATGAAGTTTGAGTAGGAAAAAAGCTAAAAGGTTTGATGAAGATGAAGAACCAAAAGCTGTTAAAGAAATGAAAAAAAATAAAAATAGGCAGATAAATAAAGAAATAAAAAATAGTAAAAAGAAAAAAATGACAAATAAGGAGAAGAAAAGAAGAAGAAAAAAAATTATATTAAGTATAGTAGCTTTAGTAATTTTGGTACTTGGTATTGCTTTAGGAGTGTCTGCAAATAGATGGACAACTTTGGCAGTAGATATGGTGTCTAATGAAAGTTCTATTGTAATTGATAGTGACGGCAATACCATTGCAAAACTTCGGTGATGAAAAGAAAAAATCAAATATAAGTTTTGAAGAAATGCCTGATAACTTAAAAAGTGCATATGTGGCAATAGAAGATGAAAGATTTTATAAACACAGTGGTGTAGACATAAAAAGAACTGCTTCTGCAATATTTAATTATGTAATACATTTTGGTTCTTCTTCATTCGGTGGAAGTACGATAACACAACAATTAGTGAAAAATATAACAGGAGATAATACAGATAGTGTTATAAGAAAAGTAAAAGAATGGTGGAAAGCATGGCTTTTAGAAACCAAACTTTCAAAAGAAGAAATATTAGAAGGTTATTTAAATATTATCTATGTTGGTCCAAGTATTTATGGAGTGGATAGTGGTGCTAAATATTATTTTGATAAATCGGCATCTGAATTAAACTTAGAAGAGTGCGCATTCTTAGCAGGAATAAACCACTCACCTAATTCATATAATCCATTTGGTGAAACAGATAATTCTGAAAAAATAAAAAATAGAACAATTACAGTATTAGATAAAATGAAAGAATTAGGCTATATTGATGAAAGTTCTTATAATGAAGCTGTTTCAAATGTGAATTCTGGTTTGAATTTTAAAAATGGAAATGTAGAGGCTAAAAGTGATGGTATTTATTCAGATCATACAGATGCTCTAATTACAGAAATAACAAATGATATTGAAGAAAAATACAACATTTCTGAAGAATTCGCAACTAATTATATAAATATGGCAGGGTTAACTATACATAGTACTGAAAATAGTAAAATACAAGAGGAAACTGAAAAAGAATTCCAAAAAAGCAAATATGTCTTAAAATCAAATATTGGAGGAGATAATTCACAAGCAGCTATGGTAGTAATAGACCATAAAACTGGAAATGTATTATCTTGTGTTGGAGCTTTGGGTAAAAAAGATATTGCAAGACCATTTAATAGAGCAACTCAAAGTACGAGACAAACAGGTTCTTCAATAAAACCACTTGCGGTTTTAGCACCTGCTATTGATAAGAAAATAATTACAGCATCATCAATATATGATGATACAGAAAAAGATTTTGAAAATGGATATCATCCAGTAGACTATAATAAAGCATTAGGTGAAATTACCGTAAGAAGAGCTGTAGAATCTTCACAAAATATACCTTTTGTAGAAATAATGGAAGAATTAACACCGAAAACTTCTATTAAATATTTAGAAAAAATGGGAATTACTACTTTAACTGAAAATGATGAAGGTTTACCTTTAGCTTTAGGGGGATTAGATAAAGGAATAAGTCCTTTACAAATGGCAGGTGCATATAGCACGATTGCAAATGATGGTATATATATTGAACCTACATTTTATACACGAATAGATAGAAAAAATGGAGATAAAATTTTAGAAAGTAAACAGGAAAAAAGAAGAGTTTTTTCAAAAGAAGTTGCTTATATATTAAAGAGTCTTCTTACAGAACCAGTATTAGGAGAAAATGGAACAGCAACTTATTGTGAAATTTCAGGAGTAGATGTTGCAGCAAAAACTGGAACTACTGATGAGAATTACGATAGATGGCTTTGTGGTTTTACACCATATTATACAGCAGTAACATGGTATGGTTTTGACCAAAATGAAAGTATAGATTTTAATGGAAGAAATCCGGCAGGACTTATTTGGGCAAATGTTATGTCAAGAATACATGCAGGATTACAAAAGGCAAGTTTTGAGAAACCATCAGGAGTTCTTGCAATTACAATATGTTCAGAAACTGGAAAAGTTGCAAATACAGGATGCCCGGATACATATACAGAATATTTCTTATGGTTTACAACACCAGATGATTGTGATAAACATAAAGGCGAAAAATTAAATAATAACGAAAATCAACAAACAAACAATAATAACAGTACTGACGGAATAGTTGAAAATATTACAGAAGAAATAGATGAAAAAGAACCGCCAAGAATAACAGAACCAGCAGATAGTAGGGATACAATAAATAATAATGAAGATGATGAAGATACTACTAATAATATATCAGATAATACAGAAAATGTATCAAGACCGAATAATAACACATCTAATATTTCTAATACAAATAAAAATAATACAAATTCTAATACAAATATAGTAAATTCAAATAATACTAATATAACTAATAGTTCAAATACAAATGTTTCTAATACTGTTCCAACTAATAATAGTATTACTGTAAATAATACTAATACTACAACTCAAGAAACAGAATAGTATTATAAAAAGTTATAGATAGGAGTAAATAAGATGGAACAATGGCTAAAATGGGCAATGGAAATACAAGCCTTAGCACAAGCAGGACTTGCTTATACAAATAATAATTATGACAAAGAAAGATATGAAAGATTAAGAGAAATATCAGCAGAAATAATCGAAAATAAAAGTAAATTAAATTTAGAGAAAGTAAAAGATTTGTTTTGCAATGAAGAAGGTTATCAAACACCTAAAATAGACACAAGAGCTGCAATATTTAAAAATGATAAGATATTACTTGTTCATGAAAATAATGGTACATGGAGTCTTCCTGGTGGTTGGTGTGATGTTTTAGAATCTGTAAAATCTAATACTATAAAAGAGGTAAAAGAAGAAACTGGTTTAGATGTTAAAGTAGAAAAAATAATTGCAATTCAGGATAGAAACAAACACAATATACCTATATATGCTTACGGTGTCTGTAAAATCTTTTCACAATGTACAATATTAGGTGGAGAGTTTATTAAAAATATTGAAACAATAGAGACAAAATTTTTCGGAATAGAAGAATTACCTAAGAATTTAGCAGTAGAAAAAGTAAACAAGGAACAAATAGAAATGTGTTTTGATGCTTTTAAGACTGAAAATTGGAAAACAAAATTTGATTAAATTGTGAAAGGGGATAAAAGATGATATATAAAACTTATTATAATTCCCCTGTTCGGGAAATTATTATTAGCAAGCAAAGATAATAAATTAATAGGGTTATGGATAGAAGGTCAGAAGTATTTTTTAAATAATATAAATGAAGAAATTATAGAAAACGATGATAATAAAATACTGATTGAAACTAAAAATTGGTTAGATAAATACTTTTCAGATAAAAAGCCTAAGATTTCTGATTTAAAGATTTCATTAAATGGAACAATCTTTCAAAAAATTGTGTGGGAATTACTTATAAAAATTCCATATGGAGAAGTGATTACTTATAAAAAATTAGCTGAGGAAGTAGCAAAAAAATTAGGAAAGGAGAAAATGTCAGCACAGGCCGTAGGAGGAGCTGTCGGGCATAATCCTATTTCTATTATTATTCCTTGTCACAGAGTTGTTGGAACAGATGGAAATTTAACTGGATATGCAGGCGGAATAGATAAAAAAGTTAAATTATTAGAACATGAAAAAGTAAATATGGAAAAATTATATATGCCAAGAAAATCCAAAAGGAGTCAAAATGAATAAACAAGGAATATATGATTATTTAAACGAGAAAAATATATCTTATGAAATAACAAATCATAAAGCTGTATACAATATGGAAGAAGCATCAAAAATAAAACTTCCATATACTAATCAGGATGCAAAAAATCTCTTTGTTCGTGATGATAAAAAGAAAAATTATTATTTAATAACTATAAGAGGAAATAAAAAGATAGATTTAAAGGAGTTTAGTATTAATAATAACACTAGACGTTTGAGTTTTGCATCTGAAAATGATTTGATGAAAATTATGAAATTAATACCAGGTTCAGTAACTCCTTTTGGTATTTTAAATGATGAGGATTGTATAGTAAAATTTTATCTTGATAAAGAATTTTTAGAAGAACCTAAATTCTTAGGAATACACCCTAATGATAATACAGCTACATTATGGATTAGAACAGTGGATTTAGTAAATATTATAAAAGAACATGGAAATGAAGTGAAATTCTTTTAAAGAAAAAGAAGGTGAAATTAATATGGAAAAATTAGAAAGATTTGAAAGGGCTTTAGACGATATTTTAAGTGAATATGAAAAATTAGGAAAAGAGTTAGCAATTTTAAGAAACGAAGGAAAAAGCAAAACTACTAAATTTAGAGAGTTATTAAGTAAAAAACTGGTATATAGTATGATTATTACTATATTTAAAAGGTATGATTTAATTGATAAATAAAGAAAGGATTTGATTTATATGAGTAAAATTTTAGTAACATATTTTTCAGCAAGTGGAGTAACTAAGATTGCTGCTAAAAAAATTGCAGATGTTGTACAAGGAGAATTGTTTGAAATATAGGCAACCGCAATCCCATTGGCTTTAGAGAGGCTGTTTAAAAAGTCGAATTTTTTTATTCAACAAAAAGTGCAACAAATTTCTTACCACTTTTACATTGATTTTTTATATAAAACAGTAAAATCAAACTATTTTATATAATATTTAATGTAAAAATAGGGATTACGTTTTTGTAAACATAATTTTTAAAAAATTTCCATACTTTTTAAACAACCTCGCTTTAGACAATGGGTAGTTCACAATGTATAAAAAATGTAATATTTTATATATATGGAGATAAAATTATGAAATTAGAAATGTTGCCATACAAAAATGTTAGATTAATAAAACTTTTATCTGAGAATTAAAATAAATTTTTTAATAATAAAATAGTAACTTTTTATATAACATTTATAAAAAAGTAAGTGAATAGAAATTAAAATCCTAGGAGTTGATAATAAATGAATAAAGAAATATTATTATCCAATATAGATAAAGTTCATACTACTGAAATGGGTATTGATAGAATTAAGAAAAATCTTAAATTGAATACTAATGATGTAGTTGAATACTGTAAAAATAAAATATTAGATAAAGATTGTAATATTTATAAACAAGGAAAGAATTGGTATTGCAAAATTGATAATATACAAATAACTATTAACTCATATAGTTATACAATTATAACAGCACATATTATTCACTAAATTACAATTAGTAGCTTATAAAAAATAGTAATTTGTAAATAGGAGATATTGTATGTTAATTACAGGAATTTTAATTACAATAGTTGCAATTGTTATGATTTTAATTCCTCAGTTCTTTATGGGACTTAAAAATCCTAGGCTTCCAGATAAATTATTAAAAAGTCCTAAAATAAAAATTGTTCTTAGAGTATGGGGTGGTATTTTTGTAATAGTTGGAATTTTATTAATTATTTTCTCAACTATTTAATAATAAATTGAAAGGAAAACAGATATGAAAAAAGGATTAAAAATTATTATAGTAATATTATTAATTATTATCGTTTTAATAATAGGATATTTTGTAGGCTATAAAAGGGGTTATAATAAAATAGGATATGAAAATCAAAATATAAAAAAAGATATTAGTAAAATTTTAATAGAAAAAACAACTTATGATTATCCATATAAGATGGTAATAAAAGTAAATAAGGATGGGAATGTTTACAAGAGTAAAATAATTGATGAATTAACTAAAGAAGGAGCACCAAAAGATAAGTTCTCTAAAGTTGGAAGTGTTTCTAAAGATGATTTAATTGAAATAGAAAATATTATTAATGAAATGAAAAAAGAAACAATAAAACAATCAAATTATTCTGAAGATTATGGGATGGCTATAAATATAGGTGAGAGCTCACTATATGGATGTGAATTCTTTTCACAAGAGAATGTTGATAAATTAAATACTATTATACAAAAATATGAGTAGTACAAATTACAATTTATAGATTAAAAAGATTTATCAACTACAGCTTCTTAAAAGAAGATTTAGGATTTAAAGGTCTTGATATTTTATATGATATTGTGATAAACTGGATTAACAATCCGTATATGTTGTTTAGACATTATAGTATCTATTATTTTATCAAGGAGTTTGAAAAATATGAATGATGAATTAACTAATGGAATATATGTAAGTATTAATCCAGAACCAACTTCTAAGATAGTGCAAGGAACAAAAAATCATGAATTTAGAAACTATATACCAAAAAAAAGTTTTAAATTTTTGTATGTTTATGTAACTGCACCACAAAGTGAACTAAAATATGTAATAGAAATTGGAGATATTGTGAAATATCCAGAAAAATTGGATAGCGATGGGGATGGAAACCATGATTTTAATATAGGTGAGAAATCTAAATATGCTTATCCAATAATTAAGGTTTATGAACTAGTTTATCCAATTTCATTAGCGGAATTGAAAAATAAGTTTGGCTTTGTGCCACCGCAAGCATTTTCGTATGCTGAGACATTTGCTAAATTGACGGAATACGTGTCAAAGGCAGAAAAAACAATCATTATGAGTAAATAAGGTTTAATACTATCACGCAAAAGACGCTGACATTGTCGGCGTCTTTTGTGTGTATCTAATTATATTAATTGGATTTTTATCGCAAGTATTCCATTTTCTTGTTCTTGTTCAAGAGTATAAAAAGTATGTACGAGCTTTAATTTTTCTTCTAAACTATTTGCGGTTCCACAAAGTCTGTAATCAATATCTTTAAAAAAATCCGCAAAAGAAGGGTATCTTAATAATGCAAGAACAGTGACAGAAATAGTGTCATTTAGATTATTTAAGTTATGAAATATAATAGTATCTCCTAAATTTATATTTTTTCTCCTGTCATCGTAAAGCCTAAGTTCAAATTTTTTTATACCACTTTTGATATTATTAAATGCTTTATTGTTTAATTTCATTTCATGTATCATTGTTACTACCTCCATACAATAAGTATAACATTATAGAACTTATTTTTCTATATATTTGTACAGATTTATAAAAAGTTTAGTTTGAAATTTACAACAAAAATTATATATGCTAAAATATTTATGAAGGAAAACAATAGGATGCTCTCGAAATACGTATTAAAAAATAAATAGAAAGAAGGAATGGGAATGGTAGATTTAAAGAAATTACAAAAAGAAATATATCAAAATAAAGTTAATAAAGGATTTAATGTAACAGATATAAATAAGGAATTCTGTCTGACTTATGGAGAAATGTCAGAAGCCTATGAAGCATGGAGAAAAAACAAGGATGATTTAGGCGAAGAACTGGCGGATGTTACTATTTACCTTTTA